>JAFDJI010000412.1 GCA_019307545.1 Deltaproteobacteria bacterium
GACCAGGGCATGCGGCACCCCAAGTCGTCGTAGTCGGTCAGAGGTCTCGAATGCGTCCAGCAGCACCTTCGCGGCGACAACTTGCTCAAGGGCCTCCCAGCTCATCGCGACTTGCTCTCCCACGCTCGCTGACCGCTGCTGTAATGCGTCTCGACCAACTCACGTGTACCCGCATCCGGTGTCTGCGCAGCCTTGGCGCGGAGGCGCTCGAGCAGCGCGATGCTCATCCATGCCATGCGAGGTGCGCGTGTCGTCGAGGGCTCAGGCAGCCGCGTGACCCCCTCCGGCCCCACGAGGAATCCAGTGGTGTCGACCGGAGTGATCTGCGGCAGATCGACACGCGCGAGAGCCCAGTCCGCCTGCACCTTCAAGAAAACCTGCGGGTCCACCCGGAACAGCGCTGCCAGCCGTGCCGCTGTGTCCGGCGTGATTCCACGTTTTCCAGACAACAGCTCCGACACACGGGAGCGGGGCACATGAATCGCACGCGCCAACTCGCTGGCGGTCAATCCGAGGGGCTCCAGGAAGCGCCGCTCGAGGAACCGTCCGGGGTGGTCGTTTGTCATCGAGGCCTCTGTTCTGATACTCAGAACATCTTAGCCTACCAGCAGTCGACAGGCCCCAACTCCAGGGTATCGTCCGCCGCAAACCCCATGATCAGCCGGTCGCGGTGGCTGGTCCCCAGGTGGTGGTGGACCTCCTCCACGACGCCGCCGATGGCGGTATTGGCGCCAGGGCCGGTTTCGTAGCCGGCTGCGGTGACGACCGCGCGTTTCTCGAAGGGGTTGATGACCAGCATGGGCGTGCCCCTGGCCGGCCGGTCGCGCCAGTACATGTTCACGTACCAGGCTTCGGCCAGCACCGGGACGGGCACGCCAGTGGCGCCCTGGCCGTAGTGCGCGTTGCCCTCTCCATCCGGCGCCCAGGGCTCTCTGCGGTTCATGGTGTACCCGCTCGCCACCGTGGAAAGCGCGTAGTGATCCTCGATGCCGTCCCAGGAGGACGTGGGCCAGCCGTCGGGCAGATCGTCCGCGGGGGTGATGAGGTGGGCTTCCTTCACCACCGGACCGAAGGCAGGGGTTCGCAGGTAGCTATAGGTGGACCCGTCTTCCTCGGCCCGAAAGCAGTCAATGCCCTCGGCGCATGCGCTCCAGTACATACGGAGGTCGACCGGGTCCATCGCGCAGGCGGTGCCGGTCAGGGGGAGGAAGTCCACGGTGAGGGTGTAGGTGCCAGCCTGCGCGGTTCCATCGGCGTCGACCCAGGTGTCGGCGACCAGGATCCAGGATCCAGCTTCTACGGGCCAGGCCAGGGCCTCGTGGGCACGGACGAGGCAGCTGTTGGGGTCGGTGTAGCGCAACAGGTGGAGGTCGATGTCAGCCCCGATGTCGTCCTCTACCGTCGCGGTGAGGAGGCCGGCGGTGGGAACGGTCACCGCGTAGAAGAACTCCGGGCCAGACTCGTCGGTGCTCGGGGCGCAGGGATAGGCGTCCACCTCGCTGCCGGGTGCCTCGGTGGTGTCGCGGGTGTCCACCGCCGGGAGCGAGGTGATGGGGATCGGGTTGCAGGGCAGCCCCAGAGCGCAGTCGGGGCTGGAAGCGGTGTCGGCGTCCCCGGCGGTGGGGGGGCGGCCCGCGGCGGGTGAGCACGCGATGAGCACCGGGACGAACAGCACGAGGTTCTGGGCATTGCGAAGCATGGCGGGGCGTTCTATCCCGGTCAGGGGGCGGAAGCCGGTCGGGGCGAAGCTCACCCCTTGGGTCGTGTTTCAGATACCTGTTTGAGTAGCCACCTTTCATCCTGTGGAAACAGCGATTCTCGTCGTTCATTCTCGTTTTCAACATTTGCGTCTAAAGCTCGACAGTCGACCTCCCGATAGGATGGGGCATGGCGGGAACCTTGTGATGCGTACGACGACCGTGTTGATCGTAGACGACGACCAGAAGCTGCTCACCGGGCTTTCGCGCTTGCTCGCCCAGCGGATGTTCCTCGTGTTCACCGCGGAGAATGCGGACAACGCGCTCGAGATGCTGGAGACCCACGAGGTCGACGTGGTGGTGTCCGACGAGTGCATGCCCGGTCTGCCGGGCACCCGGTTCCTCGCACACGTGGCCGAGATGTACCCGAACATCGCCCGGATCCTGATGACCGGAAACCCGACCCCGGTGAACTGCGCCCGCGCCATCGGTCCCGGGTCGGTGTACCGGTTCCTGGTGAAGCCCTTCGACCCCGAGTACCTGGTACGGGTCGTGGAACAGGCCGTGCGCGATTTCGACTCCGTCCAGGCCCCCAAAGCCTCGGGGACCACACGCGGTTAGGAGAGGGCGTCCTCCTGGCGACGGCTCCCTCCGGTCGAGGGGGGCTATTGGAGGTTCGATGTCCCATCCCCTGGCGGACGTGATCCGGAAGGCCGACGGCTTCCTGCTCATCGGAGACTCGTCGGAGCAGCGCTTCCCGGCCATGTCCTACCATTCCTACAGCAAGGTGGGGAAGCGCTTCTACTGTCTCGACCTGGGGGGACTGAAGGAGTCCCGGGGACCCACGAAGGGGGGCAAGGTCTACGCCTCGGTGGAGGAGCTTCCCGAGGATCGGGACGACCTGGCCGTGATCTGGGTGAAGCCCCGCAGCGCCACCCGTGCGGTGGAGGTCGCCCACGAGGCGGGCTGCAAGCGGGTGTGGTTCAGCTACAAGTCCGGGCATCGCGACGCGGTGGCCCGCGCCCGGGAACTGGAGATGGAGGTGGTGGAGGTGGGCCGATGCCCCGTCTACTACATGGACGCCAAGGCCCCGGGATGCAGGGCACACACGCTGATGGTGCGCGCTACGCGCCTCTATCGACGCCCACCGGCGCTGGAGGCGGACCCGAAGCGCCGCGAGATCCTGTAAGGGTCTCACGCACACCTCGGGGAATCGTCGCTACTTTCGCACCACCAGCAGCGGTCTCAGGGTGGCGAAGAACACCTGGTGGCTGGTGGACCCCAGGTGGGGGTGTTCCTGGTCCAGAACCGGCCGCGAGCCGATGACGATCAGGTCTGCGTCGTTCTCCTCGGCCACTTGGAGGATGGTCTCCCATCGCACGCCGATCTTGACCAGGGCCTCGTGCTCCACTCCCAACTCGTCGAACCGCGCCGCGAGCGCCCGCATGCTCTCGGCGGCCCGAGCCTGGAGCGAGCCGTAGAACTCCTCCAACTCGTCATCGCCCGGCTCGTCTCCGATGGACTCGATGACGTGGAGCAGCGTGCAGTGGGCTCCGTTGACCCGGGCCAACTCCAGCGCGTGGTCGACGGCCGGATCAGAGTGGTCTTCGAACGCGGTCGCGATCAGGATTCGCTCGAACATCACGGGCCTCCGGGCGGGGATTCGGGCCGTCCCGGATCCCGGTGCGGACCATAGGCACGTGCGCTCGGCGATTCAAGGGGTGTGGGCGACAAGCCATCCCGGGTAGGACCGGGAATCTCTCTCGCCGAGCCTGTCGGGGAAATCGCCGAGCACATGCTCACCGACCGAGACGAGGGGTGCGAGCGCCGGTTCCGGTCCGGTGAGCGCCTCGAGGCCCAAGGTCCACCACACCCCGAAGGGGGCCTCCAGAGCGGTGACCTCCACCTGGCATCCTTCCAGCATTCGCAGGGCGCGGTCCTTGTGGACCGGGACCCCGAGCGCTGGGTTCGCGTCGAGGACTCGTAGTGCCTCGGGTACCTCCTCGGACGCGAGCGACCACTTGCACCAGGTCTCGACCTCGCCGATTGCACGGGAGCCGAGCCGGTGGATCCCGAGCTCTGCGGTACGGCCCTTGATCTCGAGCCGTCCCTCTCGCAGCTTGATGCCCAGGTCGTCGCGTCCGGGCAGGAGCAGGTACCGGTCGGTGCGCGGTGCGGGTGCGGCCAGGCCGGGACCGAGAGACCCGAACCAGTCGAGGACGGACAGGGGGACGGGACCGGGGAGGAACCAGCGCATCTCGACGGTGGAACATCTCACGGGGATTCTTCGCCCTCCGACGCGGCGTCCTCGTCCCGCAGGCGGATCGTGGTGGTCAGCTCCGGGTGCTTTCCCTGGATGCCCCGGTAGAAGTCGCGGAGCAGATCCATGTCCGTGGAGACGTCCCCGGTGGGCACGAAACACCGCCCCAGACCGGCGCGCTTGCGCGAATAATCCAGGAACCCGCATAGTATCGGCACCTGCGCGGTGACCGCGATCCAGTAGAAGCCCGACTTCCAGTACGCGCGCTTTTTTCGGGTTCCCGACGGCGGGACCGCGATCAGGATCCGGTCGGCGGCGGCGATCCGGTCGGCGACCTGCTGAACCACGCCATGTGGGGCGCGCCGGTCGATCGGGATGCCGCCCAGATACCGTATCATCCACCCCAGGGGCCCACGGAACAGGGTGTGCTTCGCGAGGTAGGACACGTCGATCCGGTAGACCCATGCCGCCG
>JAFDJI010000413.1 GCA_019307545.1 Deltaproteobacteria bacterium
GGTGGTGTCGACCGTGGCGTACACGTGCCGGATGTAGGGCGAGCCATTGAGGACTTTCCGATAGTGGAAGTAGTTCTGTGTCCGCCCATCCTCGAGGGTGATGCCGACGAGGTTCTCCATGGCCCCCGCATAGAGAGCGAACCCGCTCCGGTTGGGGTGGATGAAGCCCCAGTCTCCCTCCTCGAAGCCCCCCAGGTGCCATTTCCCCACCGCGGAATGCTGGTAGAGGGGTTCGTCACCGAGGTCCAGCGCCTCGGGGATGGTCAGCTCCCCCAGCAGCAGCGCCCAGTCGTCGGAAGGGATCAGGTGGTCGCCGATGCCGTAGCGGAAGCCATACCGCCCGGTGAGGATCCCAGCACGTGTCGGCGAGCACTTCGGATTGGCGAAGGCTCGCCTGAAGAGCAGTCCCTGCTCTGCGAGGCGGTCGATGTTCGGGGTGGCGGGGGCCTCGGGGTTCTCGCCGTAGGCTCCGATCTTGTCGACACCCACATCGTCGGCGATGACCAACAGGATGTTCGGGCGCACTCCGGGCGTGGTGCACCCGGAGAACACCGCCAACGAGAGCAGGCCCAGGCCGATCCTTGGGATGACCCCTCCTGGAGGGATCCATCATATCAAGCGTGACAACTGGCTGAGTCGGCGGACGTGTCCCCGCTCCTCCTCGATCAGCGCGTCCAGGATGGGAACAGCTTTGGCGGATACCGCGGTCTTCATCTCGTGGAAGAACAGGATCGTCTCCCGCTCGAACTGCAACGCGAGGTGCAACGCGGAAGCCTCGTCCGTGATGCCCGCCACAGCGGCCTGCACGGCCGCCTGATTCGGGAACACCCGGCTCTCCGTGAGCGCGCGGACGTACTCGGTCCACTCCGCGTCGAGGGCGGGGCCCTCCGGGGCCTCGCGAAGCGACCGGATCACCTCTTCGAACTGCTCCTCGTGGGCCTCCTCCTCCTCGCGCAGGAGGGCGAACAGGTCGCGAACCGCCTCGCTCTTCACGTGGTCGAGCGCCTCTTCATAGAACGCCGCGCCGAGGCGCTCGATCTCCAGAGCCATCTCCGCGATCTCGTCAATACTGAACAACATGGCCATTCCACACCCCTCGGCTTGGTCATAACGCCCCCCCGGCGCGCCGCAGCCAGCTACCGGCCGAGCGCCTTCTGCTTGGCGAGCTCACGCTCCAGCCGGTCGACCAGTCCGGTCATCTCCTCTGTCAGGGCCTGCAGCGACGTGGGATCGGTCAGATCCACTCCGGCGCGACGCAACAGATCGACAGGGTGGTCGCTGCCGCCCGCGCTCAGCAGCTCGAGGTAGCGGTCGACCGCCGCGGCCCGCTCCCTCTTCGGTCCAGTGGTGACCTGGGTGTGCAGCGCGGTCGCGGCGGCCAACGAGGTGGCGTACTGGAACACATAGAAGGGACGGTCGAAGAACAGGTGCACCCAGGTGGCCCAAGCGTTCCCGACCAGCTCTGGTTCGTCCATCGCGTCCCCGTAGACCGACCGGTAGGCATCGAGGTAGAGCGCTTGGAGCACCTCGGCGGTGACCGGCTCGCCAGCCTCCGCCAACCCATGGGCGCGGCGCTCGAAATCGGCCAGGATCGCGACCTCGTAGAACGCCATGGCGATGGTGTCGATGCGGTACTGGAGCAACCCGATCCGCAGCTCCGGGTCCTTTGTCTCGGCGAGCAGCTCGTCGTTCAGCAGCGCCTCGTTGAAGAGGCTCGCGGTCTCGGCGACGAAGGTCGCGTACTCGAAGGTGGCGTACGGCTGCGCGCGGCGCGACCGGTCGCCGTGCATCCCGTGACCCATCTCGTGGGCCAGCGTGAATGCGTCCTCCATGGTGTCGCCGTAGTTGAGCTTGAGAAAGGCCGGGAAACGGTGCCCGGACAGGGCGAAGTTGCGCGGCTGCTTGCCCTCGTTCTCATAGACGTCGACGCGGTGCCCAGAGAAGAAGGCCATCACCTCGCGCTGGTAATCCGAGCCCAACGGCGCCACCGAGTCCACCAGTGGCTGTTGGATGTCCTGGTAGTCGAAGGAGGCCGAGCCCTCGACCAATGGCACCCGCCGGTCGTAGTCGTGGTAGTGCTCGAGGCTGAGGGCTTCGCGGCGGATGCGATGGTACCGCCGAAACGGCTCGACGCCTTCGTGAGCGGTCTGGATGAGCGTCTCGTAAACCGCGACCGGGATGGCGTGCTCGTCCAGCACCGCTTCGAGGGTGGACTCGTAGCCGCGCGCCCTGGCCAGCGCCCAGTTGCGCTGCAGAACGGTGCCGTACAGTGCTGAAAGGGTGGTCGACCGGCCGTCGAACACCCCGATGTACCCCTCGTAGATGACGCGGCGGTCGCTCTGCAGCGGGTCGCGGTTGAGGGACTGCCAATGGCTGGAGCCGGTCGCCCGAAGGGTGCGGCCTTCCGCGAGGGTGACCTCCGGGTATTCCGCATCGGTCACCGTAATCGCGTCGTAGAGCCCCGACACCGCGGAGTTCAGCGGCTCATACACCGCGAGCAACCGTTCGCCCTCCACGTCGAGGGCGTGCTCCCGGGTCCGGTACACCTCCGCGATTGGGTACTGGAACGGTGCGAGCGCCTCGTGCTCGTCCACCCAGGAGACGACACTGTCCTCCGGGATGGCCAGCAGCTCCGGCACCACCCACGAAGTGGCCGCGTGTGCGCCATCGAAAAGGGTCGTGGCCTGCGCCATCCGCTGCTGAACCGTCTCATCGCGCGTGTCCTCCACCCACCTCAGATAGGCGTAGGAATGGACCTTCTCCGCGCCCGCCAGCACCTCGCTCTCGCGCTGCAAGGCCAGCACCAGCTGGTCCGGCCCCAGCGCAAGGGTGCCCTGGAGGTCCGCGAACCGCTCGATCGTGCCCCGCACCGTCTCGAGGTCGGTCTCCCATTCGTCCCACCCCGCGTACAGGGGGCTGAGGTCCCACTTGTACCGGTCCTCGATCTCCTCGCGCACCAGCGTATCCGGTCGCTCCGCGCTCGCAGCGCTTGCCACCGACACCGCCAGGATTACGCTCAGCAGCGCAGCAGTCCTGGGTTTCATCTCACGTCCTTTCAGGGAGCATCCTCGACGGGGGAGGCTACCACCAACCCCTCGAGCGGCCGGATCGGTACCCCGAGGGTCTGCTGGGTCGCCGCCACCGCCACCAGGTAGTCGAAGGCACTGACCACCTCGTCGGTGCGAGCCTTGGTGAGCAGCGTCTCGGCCTCGAGCAGGTCGGTGGTGCTGGCGGACTGATAGTCGTAGCGCGCCCGCACTATGCGGGCGTTCTCCTCTGCCTGCTCGGTCGAGACCTTGGCTGCCTCCCAGGCCGCCTGGGAAAGCTCGGCCTCCACCAGGGCTGCCCGGGCCTGGAGCACAGCGCCCCGCCGCATCCCCTCGAGGCCAGTCTCCGCCTGGTAGACCTGGGCACTCGCCTCACGCACCGCTGCATGCCGCCGCCCCCAGCCGAGCACTTCCCACTGCAGTCCGAAGCCGAGGTAGAGCTCATCCTCCGCCGACATCGTCCCCAGGCCCCAGTTCTTGGTGTACGAGGCGAGGCCCGCCACTTGGGGGACCATGTCCGCGCGCTTGGCGTCCCGCCCCGCACGCGCCGCCAGTGTCTTCTCGCGCATCGCCACGACGCCGGGCCTGCCCTCCGCGAGCACGACCAGCGCGTCCGGGGACACGTCCAGCGGCGGGAGGGTGGACAGATCCAGGTCCACCGGCGACAGCCGCTCCTCTTCGGCGCCGGAGAGGATGGCCAGGGCGCGCTCGGTCAGCTCGACGCCCGCTCTCGCCCGCCGCTGGTCGAGCTTCGCCCCGGTCAGCGCCACCTCGAGGCGTAGCACGTCGCTCCGGCCTATGAGCCCTGCCTCGTAGAACGCCCGCGCCCGCACGCCGTGTGCCTCCAGCATCTCGACGGCCTGGTCCGCCACTTGGCCGAGCTTGCGGACCTCGAGTGACTGGAACCACGCCCCCACCACGCCCAGTGCCACCTCGGCGCGCTTCGCCTCTTCGCCCCGCTCCGCCGCACGGGTCAGCGCTCGCGTCGCCCGATGCCCCTGGTGCACCCCCACGAGCCCGGTGATCGGGACCGCAGCGGACACGCCCACCTGCTGGGTCGCCGCCTTGCGGAGCAGCAGCGGCTCGTCGAAGTCCTGGAGCATGGACTCACAGATCCCCCTGAAGGCGTCATCCAGATCCTCACAGGGGTTTCCCTCGAAGAGCTGCGCCTCCAGGGGCCCATCCCACCAAAGTGCCGCGCCCTGCACCGTCACCGTGGGCAGGTAGTAGGACCTCACCTGGTGGCTGCGGGAACGAGCCGCGGTGACCTCCCACGAGGCCACGACGTTCTCGGGGTTGCCCGAATTTGCGAGGTCGAGCGCCTCGTCGAGGGTGACCTCTCGGGCGAGCTAGCCGAAGGCGAGGAGCAGGAGCAGGG
>JAFDJI010000414.1 GCA_019307545.1 Deltaproteobacteria bacterium
TTCGCCTGGGTGCCCTACAGCAACCCGGTCGGCGCCTCCAGTGGTGGCTCCGAGAACCCCTATCTGAACTACGGCACCTACCTCGACAAGGTGGTCGACCTGCGTCGGGAGTAGAATCCCTCCATCAGGGGTGACCATGGCGGTGAGCATCCGGGCCGGTCTCGCGATCCTGTTGGGGATGCTCGTCGTCGGGTGCAACGGAAATGGGCTGCACCCGGTGGACGACACCGGGGACATCGACGATACCGGCGAGGAGACGCCCGATCTGCTCGGGATCCTGGTGACCCCGGAACGGGTGGCCATTCCCCTCGGCGGGGAGGTGCAGCTCACCGCTACCGGCCTGCTGGAGGACCGCTCCTCACTGGACGTCACCGCGGTGGTCGTCTGGGGCAGCTTGAACCCCTCGATCGCGCAGGTGAGCGACGGCTTGGACGAGGAGGGCATCATCCGAGGGTTGGCGGCCGGGAAGACCGAGGTGTACGCCGAGACCCAGGGCATCCGCTCGGTGTCGGTCAAGGTCACGGTGACCGCGGCGACGCTGCTCGGGCTGACCATCCACCCCGCGGAAGTCACCGCGGAGCAAGGGCAGTCGGTCCAGCTTCAGGCCGAGGCGGCGTTCTCTGACGGGTCGCGGGCCGACGCGTCCGCCCAGGTGCTGTGGGGCACCGGCAACCCGTCCGTCGCCACGATGGAATCGGGCGGGAAGCTGAACGCCGTGGCGGCGGGCACCACCAACATCCACGCCGAGTGGAATGGCACCGAGTCCGCCCTGGTGCCGGTCACCGTGTTGCAGAGCGCCCAACCCGATCTGCGGGTCCTGTCCGTACTGGCGGAGACCGGCCCCACCGACGTGACCCTCACCATCACCTTGGTGAACGGCGGAACCGGGAGCGCCTCCGACTTCTGGGTCGACGTGTTCGTGGACCCACCCTCCGCGCCGGAGCCGGGAGCGCTGGGGGACTACTACCAACCGGTGTTCTACGCGGGGCCCGGCGAGGAGTTGGAGGCCGCGGTCAACTTCGAGGTCAGCGAAGGCGACCACACCATCTACGTGGTGCTGGACACCGACGACGAGGTCGAGGAGAGCAACGAGAGCAACACCACCTACTCCCCCGTGGTGACCGTGGGCGGTCGAATCGGCGACCCCAACCTCACCATCAACAGCTTCGACTACTACGCCGACGAGGACACGATCCTGTACGCCATCGACGTCTACAACGGCGGCTCCAAGGATGTGGATGATTTCTACGTCGATTTGTGGGTGCACGCAGAGGACGACCCGACCGCCTCTGGGATTGGCGACGAGTTCCTCCTCGTGGACGGGTTGGAGGCCGGCGCCACCGAGTACGTGGACTTCCTGATCGACGTGGTGGACCTGCCCGAGGCCTACGAGGGGTGCGAGTACTGCTGGAGCTGGGCGATGGTCGACACCAACGCCTACGTCGAAGAGACCGACGAGGACGACAACGTCGCCGGCCCCATCGAGGTGGAGGTTCCACAACCTTGAGGCGCGTCTGGCTGGTGATCGAGCAGCGTCGTGGAGGGAGGTGGGAGACGGGGCACCCGGTCTCGGCGGTGCTGGTGGATTCGGATGGCGGGGTGGTGGAGCAGGTGGGAGAGGACGTCGTGTCGCCCTGGCGCTCCGCTGCGAAGCCCTTCCAACTCGAGGTGAGCGCCGGACTCCTGAATCCGAAGGTCCTGGGCGGTCTGGACCCACGCGACCTCGCACTGGGCGCGGCCAGCCATTCCGGGGAGCCCGCCCACACCCAGCGGGTGCTCGAACTTCTGCGCCGGCTGGGGTGCGACGTCGAGGATCTGTACTGCGGCACCCACTGGCCACTGCGCGAGCAGAGCGGTCGGGACCTGCTCCGGCACGGGGAAGAGGCGAACCCGCTCCACAACAACTGCTCCGGGAAGCACACCTTCATGGCGGCCGCGGCTCGCGCGCATGGCTGGCCGTCCGACTACCGCGATCCAAATCATCCGCTCCAGCAGCGGATCCGGGCGAACATCGAGGCGCGCACCGCGGTATCGGTGGGGGCGGTGGTGGATGGGTGCGGGGTCCCGTGCTGGGTGCTCCCCGTTTCCGGGATGGCGCGGGCATGGGCGCAGCTGGCGGCGGCGATGAAGCAGGGGGAAACGTCGCTGTTGGGGCGCATCGGGTGGGCCATGCAGCGCAACCCCTTCTTCGCCAGCGGTACGGTGCGGTCCGATGGGGCGGTGATGGAGCAGTCCGCCCGTCCGGCGGTGGCCAAGATCGGTGCCGAAGGTCTGATGTGTGGGTCCCTGTCGGAGGACGGACTCGGCTTCGCACTCAAGGTGCACACGGGCAACTCGGACGCCCGCGCCATCGCCACATTTGCGGTCTTGGAGCGCTGGTTCCCGGGTCTCCTGCCGTCGGAGGCCAGCGCACCGTGGACCGTGGTGCGCAACGTGGTGGCACGCCCTATCGGCGAGCGGGTCGCGGTATGGGATGCATAGTCCTCACCGCACGGGTCAGTGACACCATTCCCAGACCCCGAAGTCCTCGAAGTCCACTTCCTTCCGCCCCGTGAAGCCGGTGTGGATGGGGTGCCAGTTCTCGACCCGGCCTTCCCCCTCGCGCCAACACAGGAACACCTCCTGCCCGTTGCGCAGGGCTGGGAAGTCGAGCAGCCCGGGCGCTACTCCCTTGACGAGCACCCCTGCGGCGTTGATCTGGTCCAGAAGACCCTCGACCTCCTTCTGGAGTTGATGGAGCTGAGCCCGCACCACCGCCTCCGCCTCGGCGGCGTCTCCGGCGGGGACCTTCCGCGCCAGTTCCCTCGCCTCGCGGAGGCGCTTGCCGATGGCGTCAAGTCGACCGACCACTTCGGGAAGGAGTTCGTTCGCCTCATTGGGCGTGAAGTACCGACCTGTCTTGAGCTCCGACACTACGCCTCCCATCCGGAAGGTAGGCGGCAGTGGCCTTTCGCGCCACCTCGACTGCTCATCGATGGCCACCCGCTCGGGCGGCCAGGAACCGGATGGGTCGGGCGCAGGCCTCCACATGGGCGTTACGGAAGCGCCCCGGGTCCGCTTCGGCCAGGCTCTCCAGTCGCCCACGGGGGCGCGAGTTCACCTCGATGATCCATGGCTGGCCGGCGGCGTCGACCACCGCGTCAACGCCCAACTCCGCCAGCCAGTTGCCATCGGGGTGATCGGAGAGCGCATCCGCCGCCGCGTGCACCAGTGCGTGGAGGGCTTCCAGCGTCGACTCCGGGAGCACGTCTTTCCCGGGGGCTGCCTCCGCCCCGCGCGCCACGTTCACCACCGGGTCGGTGGCACTGCGCCGCGCTACCGCGGGGTTGACCATCCAGCCGCCGTCCGATCCCCGTTGGACCAACACCCGAACGCTGATCCCTGCCCACCCGTCCGGGGGGGTCACCGCTCGCTGGAGGAGGGAAGGTTCCGGTGCGCCCGCAACAGCACCGGGAAGCTCGGGGGGGAGGGGGTCTCTGGGCAACACCCGACGCACGCCCACCCCGTAGGCCCCATACCGCGGCTTGAGGAAGCCGGCTCCCCACTCCTGAAGCCGGTCCGGGAATCGCGTCGGGTCTGCCTCCAGCTGGGGGAGCACCAGCCCACGCGCCTCGAGGTGGCGCTGGCATTCCAGCTTGTCGCGGCAGAGCAGAGTGAGGGAGAGGGGGTTCACGAGGGGGAGGCCGCCCAATCCGTTCCGCAGCGCCGCATGACCGTGGGGATCCAGCTTCGAGGGATACCGGTCGTAGGCTCCCACCACCGCAACGCGCTCAACGGGCAGCCAACAGCCGGGCGCCGCCACGAAGCCGGTCACGGCCCCGTCCGCTGCCTGTGCTCCAAACACCATGCGGATCCCTTCCGCTTCGAGCCGCAACGCGGCCCGCCCGATCGGCATCTCTTCGGGAGTCCCCCTCGGCGCACCGGGCTGTAGGGGGACCAACACGCCGACATTGCAGGACGCCATCGTCCTCGCCTAACCAGATAGGGCTCCGAAGGAGATGACCGATGCAGCGTACCTGTCTAACTGCCGCCACCCTGTTCGCGGTGCTCTTGGCCTGTGGTCGCTCGCCCGCCGAGGCTGCGGCAGGGTCGCAGGCGCCTGCGGGCTTTTGGGACCATTGGGGAGACGGCCGCGCGGAGCTGGACGCGTACGACCTGGTCATTCCCCGGTACGGCGAGCTTCGCGAGGGCACCGCGGTGCTGGTGTATGTCACCGAGACATTCACCCAGGCCCAGCGGGTGAAGACCGATGGCGGACACCAAGACGAATACCCGGTGATCAAGCTCAACGACGTGCGCGACTTCCCCACCGGCATCTATGACTACAACGTGATGACCAGCACCTTCGTGCCGCTGGACGGGCACCTGCCGCTCGGTCTACCGACCAAGGTGAGCCTGTCGGTGCAGGAGTGGTGC
>JAFDJI010000415.1 GCA_019307545.1 Deltaproteobacteria bacterium
TGTGCAGGACCTGGCCGAAGTGGAAGTCGGCGCTGGTCTTCGTGAAGCCCGAGACGGTGCTCGGGTGGCACCGCGCTGGGTACCGGGAGTATTGGCGCTGGAAGTCGCGAGGTCGTCCGGGTCGTCCACGCATCCCCCGTAGGCACATCGCGTTCATTCGCCGGATCTCTTCGGACCATCCGGAGTGGGGCGAGGACCGGATCGCTCTGGAGCTCAGACTGAAGCTGGGCGTCGAGCACAGCACGAGCACGATTCGCCGCTACATGGTGGATGGGACTGCGCCGAGCTCGACGTGGCGGTCTTTCTTGCAGCGGAATGCCTCGGACATCTGGGCGTTGGATTTCACCACCGAGGTGTTGTGGAACTTCGAGGTGAGACACGTGCTCGTGGTGATGGCTCTGGACACCCGGAGGGTGGTCCACCATGCGGTGACGAGCGCACCCACGCTGGCTTGGGTGAAGCAGCAGCTGCGAGACGCGATGCCTTTCGATGAGGGACCCCGGTTCTTGATTCACGACAACGACGGCATCTTCGGTCAGCTGCGCCGGAAGGGCATGCGAGGCGGCGAGGGTCGGTATCGGAGCGCGCTCGATGCCTGGCTGGACCGAATGATGGGCGTGAGAGGAATCCCCATTCCGTATGGTGCCCCCAACGCGAACGCCCACCTGGAGCGGTTCATGGGTACCCTTCGCCGCGAGTGCTTGAACCACTTCCTGTTTCTGTCGGAGAGGCAGCTGCGGAGCGCCGTTGCGGAGTTCGTCGAGTACTACGATGAGTGCCGACCGCACCAGGGGATCGACGGCATTCCGGCGCCGGTCGCTGCCTGTGCGCAGAGCCCACCACTGTACCCAGACTCTGGGCGCCTTGTGGCGCGCCCAATCCTGGGAGGTGTGCACCACGACTATCGCCTTGCGGCTTGAACTGGACGGGGAACGGGATTCGAACCGGTGAGCACTGGCCCGCCTGGTGGTGACGTCCATCTTGGCGCTGGCGAGCTGACGGTTGGATGTCCCGTCCGGACATTGCGTCGGGAACGGGAGAAACTTGGCTATCGAATAATGACGGAGGACGGCACCGAGACGAGGGTGGCATCGACCTGCACACCGCCCCCCGCGACATCGGGCTCGCCCAGTTGATGAACCTGGTCGCCTCCTATGCGGGCTCTCACGAGGAGCGGACCGAATACATGGACTACATCGCCGCACGCCAGTGAGCCGGCGCAAACGTGGTGGTACCCTAACGAATCGAGGAACGATTCCTCCGGGAGTGGTCGCCATGTGCCCTGCACGCATCCACCTGTTCTGTGCCCTCGCCCTCCTCACGGGCTGCTTGGACGAGTTCCCCTGGTCCGATACCGACGACATGCCCGACCCCGACACCGCGCAGCCCCTCGACGGCATCACCTTCTCGCAGGTCGACTTCGCCTTCGCGGAGTTCACCCAGGAGAACTCCGCCTGGGGACGCCTCGAGGTCCACCCCGCGGCCCTGGCGGCGTCGACGGACATGCAGGCGGGCTACCTCAACGTCACGTCTGCGCGAGGGTGGGTGGTGCGGAACGTCCCCGTCGACAGTGGCATGGGCCCGTTCTCCACCTACTTCGACCTCCAGACGGAGCACGGCCCCGATCTGGCCGAGATCGACGTCCTCCTGGTGTACGAGGAACAGGTCCGCCCCGACCTCGGCAACCTGACCGGCGACTTCTCCACCTTTCCGCTGGAGACGTTCTCCTGGAATGCGGAGGGCGTGTCGCCCGTCGCGGTGGTCGAGGCCGGCAAGGTCGCCCCCGACGGCCCCGAGTTCCCCTCCTCCGTCCATACCTCGCACACCCAGCCGGTGACCAACCAGCATGCGGCGGAGATGCAATGCGTCCCCATGTCGGTCGCCAACAGCCTGCAGTTCCTGGAGGACGAGGGTGTGATCGAGGTTCCGAATGATCACGACGCGGGCAGCCACGGTGATCTGTCCCTGGTGGGGCAACTCGACGACACGATGGATCGTGCCGAGGCCAGGGGCGTGTGGTTCCAGCCCATGCTGGACGGCAAGTTCCAGTACTTGGTCGACGCCGGCCTCGCGGACAGCCTGATCCACCGCCATCAGGGGCGCGGCTGGGGGGAGGCCGAGGATGGAGAAGCCCTGCCCGACGGCGACTACTCGTTCAATGGCATCACCTCCACGGACGACGGGGACGTCGTCACAATGGAGTGGATCTGCGAGCGGATTGCCGAGGGCTGCGACGTCGAGCTCCTCTACAGCCGCGAGGATGGATTGGGCGCTATCACGGGCGGCCACGCGGTCCGTGTATACGGGTGCGGAAAGCTCGGCGAGGCGCACTATGTCCGCTACGCCCACGACGCCACCCAGGGGGACGACACAGCGGGCCTCGAGGAGGTCTTCACGTGGCCGCGGGACGTCGACCGTGACGGCACGCTCAACATCGAGAGTCGCTGGTGGGAGATCCAGTTCGCCTTCGCGGAATGTCCGGCGCAGTAGCCCCGACCCTACTCCCCCAAGGGTCGGCCCGCCACGGCGGGGTGCCGGACGGGCCCGATGCCCGCCCGGTCCGTAGCGTCTACAGGCTGTCGGTCAGGCAGTAGGAAGGCGTTCCGATGCGGTGCCGCTCCTCCCAACGGTAGCTGGTACCATCACGGTTGCTCGGCACAGTGTAGTCGATGGACTCGAAGCCGCCTGTCTTGGAGCTGGCTGCGGTCCGCCACTTCCCCTTGGACTTGTACTGCAGGTACAGGTCCAGGTCTGCGCTGGGGCCATCGTCGAAGAAGCCGGTCAGTTCTTCGAGATTCCTGCTCTGATTCCACTGGTCGACGTGCGGAGAACCAGCGTGGACGAATTCGTCCTGCCCGAGTAGGTCCCTCAGGGGCATGTCCACGAGGTCCTCGTTGGGTGGGTTCTCCGAACCAATCGCGAGACCAGTTCGCACGCCCCTCCACAGATGTTTTGCCAACGAATCGAACAAGGCGGTGGCGGAAGTCCTTTCCGTCACGTACTTTGCCCGGCCGCTCGCTCCGGGCGAGCTGCGTTTGCTTTGGTTCTATGCGCGATTATGCCGTGCCCAGCGGGCTTTTTTGGCCAGGGGGGCACACTTGCATTCGGAGCGCGCCGTGACCAAAGTTGCACGTCTGTTTGTCCTCCTTGCCCTCGCCGGTTGTGCGGGCGGCACCGAGGGCTCCCTCTCCGCCGACGACCCCATCGGGCCGGGCCTGTTCGTACCCGGCGACGTCGTCTCCGAGCAGACCGCCCAAGAGCTGGCCTTCGAGCACATCCAACAAGACGCGGACATGCTCGCCGGCGTCGACGGCCTCGAGCCCGGACTCGTTTCTGTCGACCGCTTCGGTGGTGCGCACAGCCGCTTCGAGCAGACCGTGAACGGCGTGCCCGTCCTGGGCGGCCAGGCGATCGTGCACCTCGCGGACGACGGCACCTTCGCCGGCTACACCGACGCGCTGGTCCGCAACCCCAAGGTGGACACCACGCCGCACCTCACGGCTGACGAGGCCACCGACCTGGCGGTGCTCTCGGTGGGAGGCTGGCACACGGTGACCGGCAGCCCCAATGTCGATCTGGTCATCGTGCCCGACCCGCGTGGGGCCCACCTGACCTGGCGGGTGCAGATCGCCCAGTTCGAGCCCGGCGCGGCGCCGGCTGCGCCCCTGGTGTTCGTCGATGCCCACTCCGGTGAGGAGGTGCTGTCCTACAACAACCTCCGGACCGACTTCCCGCACGACACCAGCCCGCACGACCCGGACGATTACACCGCCTACGACACCTATGACGCGCAAGAGCAGACCAGCGACGACTTCTCTGATTACAGGCTCGCTCTGGTGGGCGACACCATTGCGGAGACGGCGCATCAAAACGTGGGTCTCTCCCTCGCCTACTTCTGGAACGCGCATGAACGCAAGAGCTTCGACGATGATCTGGATGACGACGGCAACGGTGCTGTGGTCAACAGTGCCGTCCACTACGACTACCAATACGTCAACGCCTTCTGGTACCTCGACGCGCTCTACTTCGGCGACGGCGATGGGGTGTACTCCGATGCGCTGGTGAGCCTGGACATCGTGGCGCACGAGCTTTCTCATGGCGTCACGGAGTATTCGGCCGACCTGATCTACCAGGACGAGTCGGGTGCCCTCAACGAGGCAACTTCCGACATGTTCGCGGCAGCCGTCGAGGCCGTCAATGGCGGTAGCTTCACTGACATCTGGTGGGTCGGTGAGGATATCTGGCTCGACGGGGACGCCCTGCGGTACATGAACGACCCAGCCCTCGCGGGCGACCCCGACTACTACCCCGACCGCTTGATTGGGTACGAGGACAACGGCTACGTCCACTGGAACTCGGGCATTGCCAACCTTTGGTTCCACCTCCTCTCTGAAGGCGGTATCCATCCC
>JAFDJI010000416.1 GCA_019307545.1 Deltaproteobacteria bacterium
CCTGCGCGACCCGCCCTTCGCGCGCCGCATGGAGCGGGTGGTGCTCCAATCCGCGGACCGGGTGGTGGCCGTCTCCGCCCACCTGGCGGCCTGGGCGATCGAAGAGGCCGGCTGTCAGCGCGATCGGGTAAGGCACGTCCCCAACGGAACGGTGGGCGGCAGTGCCGGCGATCGAGAGGGAACACGCACGCGCCTGGGCTTGGAGGGCCTGGTGGTGGGATTCCTCGGCTCTCTCAAACCATGGCACGGCGTGGAGCGGATCCCCGCCATCCTGGACGCACTTCCGGAGGCCACCGCCCTGGTGATCGGGGCGGGACCAGTGCCCATCCCGGCCCATCCCCGCATCCTCTTTGCCGGGCGCGCCGAGCCGGCCGAGGTCCCCGACCTGGTCTCGGCGATGGACGTCGGGATCGCGCCCTACCCGGTTGGCACGGGACCGTGGTTCTGCCCCCTCAAGCTGCTGGAGTACCGCGCACAGGGCATACCCGCCGTCGCGACCGACCTCGGGGACTGCGCAACCCTGCTCCGCGACGGTGCCGGCGAGGTCCTGTCCACCGACGATCCCCTGGCCTGGGCCGCGGCCATTCGTCGCCAGTCTCGAGCGGCCCGCGTGCCCCGGACCCGCGCCTGGACCCAGGTGACCCGAGAGGCCGTCGAGGGGTGGGAGACCCTCGTCCAGCGCTATACATCTGACGTGGCACTACAACGGAGAAAACCGGCTTGAGCACCCCGTCGCCCGAGACCCATGCCGCCCTCCCGACGGCTGCCTCCCGTTCCGAGGCCATCCGCTACGGTGCCTACATGCTCAGGCGGTTCGGTTGGTTCTACCGCGTGCTCGGCCTGGGACGAATGCTGCGCCGGCTCCGCCTGGAAGACCACTCCGTGGAGCACATCCGCACCGCGGCGAGCCGGGGCCCGGTAGTGTACGTGCTCCTGGAGCAGTCCACCCTCGACCACCTCGCTCTGAACACGGTCCTCAACAAGCGCCGCCTGCCCCTGTCGGTGTGGGCGAACGGCATCACCGCCTTTCTCTGGCAGCCGGTGGTGGAGGCCTGGCGCGACCTGGGACGGCGAACCCGAGCCCTGTTCTCGCGCGGCCTCCCACCGGCGCCGGTAGGATCGGGATGGCTCGCACGCACCATCGCCGGCGGGGCGCCGGTGACCCTGTTCCTCGACACCAGGTCGCTCGTTCCCGGCTGGCCCTCGGAGGCCGAGGTCGACCCCATCCCCGCGGTGCTCCAAGCCCAGGAACAATCCGAGGAGCCGATCCAGCTCCTGCCGGTGATGGTGGTGTGGAACCGGCGACCCGAGGTGCGAGGTGGGGTGGTCCAGGCCTTCATCAGCGGCGGACGAGTGGGACGAGGCCGCCTGAATCGCATCCGCAACCTCCTGTTCCACAGCCGAGAGGCCTTCGTCCAGGTGGCCGAACCGGTGGACGTGCGCGCGCTCTGTGAGCGGGTGGAGGAGCGGGGCCGGACGAGGGCCCTGCATACCCTGCTCCGCCGGTACCTTCGGCGCGAATCCATCCTGGTGCGCGGGCCCCGCCTGCTGGCCTACCGCGACATGAAGCGGGTGGTTCTCGACAACCCCCCCATGCGCGCCCTGGCCACCCGCGAGGCGGAGGTCACCGGTCGGAGCGAGGAGCAGATCCGCACCGAGATGGGTCGGGTCTATCGGCAGATCGCCGCCCGCTTCCGGTGGTGGGTGATCCGGTTGCTGGACGTGCTGCTCCAGCCCCTGTGGACCCGGGTATTCGCCGGGGTCGACATCCGGGAAGACGACCTGGAGCGCATCCGGACCGCCATGCGCGAGGGTTCGGCCGTGCTCGCGCCGTCCCACAAGTCGCACTTCGACTATGTGCTGTTGTCGTGGGTTTTCTACTCCCACGACCTCATCGTCCCGCACGTCATCGCGGGCCTGAACATGGCCGTCTGGCCGATATCCATCTTCATGCGCGGGGCCGGGGGGTTCTTCATCAAGCGCACCTTCGCTGGGGATCGGATCTTCCCCGCGGTGTTCTCACGCTACCTGCGCGAGTTGCTCCGCCACGGCTACCCGGTGGAGTTCTTCGTGGAGGGTGGGCGAACCCGCTCTGGAAAGCTCCTCCCGCCCCGGGTGGGCGTGCTGGGAATGGTGATGGACGCGGCCTCCATCCGGCCCACCGGTCAGGAAGTGACCCTGCTCCCGGTGTCCTTCGCCTACGAGCACGTGGCCGAATCCGCAGCCTATGCGCGGGAGTTGTCGGGAGAGCGGAAGGAGCCGGAGACCCTCGGCCAGATGGTGCGAGCCAGCAAGGTGTTCCGCAATCGCTACGGACGTGCCTATGTCCGCGTCGGCGAGCCCATCCGTTGCTCGGAGATCGTGGACGGCAGCGAACGCCGACCCCCCTGGAACGAACGCGAACAAAAAGCACGCAAGGAGACCCTCGAACGGGTGGGTGAGTGCCTCATCCACCGCATCGGCAAGGCCACGGTGGTGCTGCCCACCTCCCTGGTCGCCCTGGCCATCATGGCGCACCACCGACGCGGGATGCACCACGAGGCGTTGCTCGATCGGGCCGACCGGTTCCGGGCCTTCCTGGCACACCAAAGCGCTCCGGAGGCCGCATCGCTCGATCACTGGTCGCAGGCCATCAGCGAGGCCCTGGCGAAGCTCCACCGTGCCAAGCTCCTCGAGTCCTTCGACGGGACGGAGGGCCGGGTGTGGACCGTACCGGTGGACCACCGCATCACCCTGGAGTTCTACAAGAACCAGATCCTTCACTTCTTCACCCTCGCCGGGTACGCGACCATCGCGGCCAGGACCCACCCCGATGGCCCATTCACCGCAACGGACCTCCTCCCGAGGTTCTGTGACCTGGTGTGGCTGTTCCGACGCGAGTTCGTCCTCGATCCGAACCAGTCCGCCTCGGTTCAGCTCCGGATCGGGTTGGAGGCATTGGAAGTCCACGGAGCGGTGCGGCACCTGGGAGGGAACGAACCCACCTGGGAGGTGTCCGATCCCCTCCGCATGGGTGAGATCTACGGCCTGTTCCGCAACTTCATCGAGGCGTACGCAGCGGTGCTGCGCCATGCCGACGCGCACCTCCGCCGCCATCCCGGCCGCCGGGAGCTGGCTCAGGCATTGCAGGGAGACCAGGAGGCCTGGCTGGCTTCAGGCGAGGTCACCCGTCCCGAGGCCCTGTCGATGGTCACCCTGATCAACGCGGTGGCCTCGTATGAGGAGGACGGCGTGCTGGTTCGGGACAGCCGCGGGACCCTCGCGCTGGACCCCAACCAGCAGGAACGCCGTCTGCGAAACCTGGCACCGATGTTCGAATGACCGACGAGTCCCTAAACGAGCTGTTCGGTGAGGGGTCCGGCCAACCGGTGCCACGCACCCGCCTGGCGATCATCCTGCTCGTAACCGGCCTGGTCCTCGCCCTGCTTGGGATGGCGTGCTCCGCGGCACCCGGGGGCCTGGTGGTGCTGGTCGCCTGGGTGGTGATCGAGAAGGAGTTGGACCGGGTCGATTCCGGCTACCTCCCAACCGAGTTCAAACCCCGCCTCCTCGCACTCCAGCGGGTGACCTATGCGGCGGTCGTGCTGGTGCTGCTCCTGTTCGTCGTGCAGTTCTTCCTGATGTGCAATGGCACCATGGAAGCCTTCTGGGGCCGGCTCGTCACCCGGATGTGGGAGATCGTCACCCGGATGTGGGGGACGGTGTCCTAACGGTGGCCCCGAACCGCCCACCCTGCACCCGCACCTCGATGGGGTCTTGGTCGGCGACCTGACCGGGGTCCGTCACCACCCCGCCAGGACCGGTCACGATGGCGTAGCCGCGACCGAGGACCGCCTGTGGGGACAACGCTTCCAGCTGCCCTTCGAGGGCTTGCAAGCGGGCCGCCGAACGGTCCAGGAAACGCTCGAGGCCCACCTTCAGCCGCTCCTCCAGCTCAGAGGCCCGCACCCGCACCTGACCCAGGCGATGGCGCGGATGGACCAGCCGGGATCGCAGCCCGACCACCCGCTCCCGGTGGCGCCCCACCACGCGGTCCATCGAAGCCCGGAGCGCGATCTCTGTCTCGTCCACCCGCTGGCGAAAGGTCTGCCCGTCCGGAAAGACCGCCAGGGCGGCTGCGGACGGCGTGGGTGCGACCGCGTCCGCTACGAGGTCGACGATGCTGGTGTCGACCTGGTGCCCGACCGCCGAGAGCACTGGCACCGGGCACTTTGCGAGGAAGCGCGCGAGTTGCTCGTCTTGGAACGGGAGCAGGTCCTCTTTGGAACCGCCACCCCGGGTGACCACGATGACCTCGGAACGCCCATCCTCCACCAGGAGATCCACCGCCTGCAACACCGAGGCCGGGGCCGTCTCGCCCTGCACCAGGCACGGGGCGAGCAGGATCCGCGCTGCCGGGTACCGCGA
>JAFDJI010000417.1 GCA_019307545.1 Deltaproteobacteria bacterium
GGAGTCCTTCGTCCTGTGGTTCGTCTACGTCGGGCCCATCACCCTGGCGGGCCTGTGGTACGCGTTTCGTGGGAGGAGAGGGTTCTTCCGCTTCCGCCGTGAGCTCTTGGAGGGCCCGACTCAAGACGCCGACTAAACCCAACGCTCCCGTTCCCGCTCCCGCTCCCGCTCCCGCGAACCCCTACTCCAGGCCTTGGGCCTCCAACCACCGCTCAGCGTCCAGCGCAGCCATGCATCCCGATCCGGCGGCGGTGATGGCCTGTTTGTAGGTGTGGTCCTGGACGTCGCCCGCGGCGAACACACCTTCCACGCTTGTTCGGCTGGAGCCCGGCTCGGTGAGGATGTAGCCGTTGTCGTCCATGTCCAACTGACCCGCGAACACCTTCGCGTTCGGGTCGTGTCCGATGGCCAGGAAGAGCCCACCAACCTCGAGGTCGTGCTCCTCGTCTTGCTTCACGTTCCGCACCCGCACACCGTCGACGGTGTCCTTGCCCAGGACGTCCACCACCACGGAGTCCCAGAGGAACTCGACCTTCGGGTTGGCGAAGGCGCGGTCCCGCATGATCTTGGACGCACGCAGCTCGTCACGGCGGTGGATGACGATCACCTTCGAGGCGAACTTGGTCAGGAAGAGGGCCTCCTCCAGGGCGGAGTCGCCGCCCCCCACCATCGCCACTGGCACGTTCTGGAAGAAGAACCCGTCGCAGGTCGCACAGGCCGAGACCCCACGACCCATGAGGCGTTGCTCGTTCTCGAGGTTCAACCAGCGGGCGCTGGCGCCGGTGGCGATGACGAGTGCATCAGCCAGGACCTCCTCGCCCCCGGAGGTCTGGAGCCGGAACGGGCGTTCGGTGAGGTCGGCCCCCACCACCTCGTCCCAGGAGAAGGCGGTATCGAACCGCTCGCACTGCTTCTTCATCCGCTCCATCAGCTCCGGGCCCATGATCCCCTCGGGAAAACCTGGGAAGTTGTCGACCTCGGTGGTGATGGTGAGCTGACCGCCGGGCTGGAGCCCTTCGTAGACGGTGGGCGCCAGGTTGGCGCGGGAGAGGTACAGGGCAGCGGTGAGACCGGCGGGGCCGGATCCGAGTACTACGACGCGTGCAGCCACGGTATCCCCCAGGGATTGGATGGCTGGAAACAGTAAGGCCGGTCCCCCTGAGGGGCAAGGCCTGTCAGCCATCGTCGGGTGCGGCCGCAAGGGCGGCCGGGAATCCGGAGGCCCGGACCTCGGCCGCCAGGTCTTCCGGAAGCCAGGGTAGCGAGCCGCGAAGCTCCAAAGTGCGCATCTCCTCCATCAACCCGCCGATCGCACCTTTCCGATCCGCTGGCGGAGCGCCGTGACGGAGGATCAAGAGCGGGTCCACCGCCAGGATCGGGTCCCGTTTCAGCAGCTCCGATGCCCTGGCGGCGACCGTGGCGCGCCCCTCGGTCCACTCGGTGCCCATCCGTCGTGCCTCCGTGAGGTCGAGCGGACGGCTGCGCAGCGCCACCAACTCCTCCTCCGGGCGGAGCCGTCCCGTGTCGCGGTCGACCGCGAGGTGCCGTGGCAGATGGGTCGTTTCCTCCAGCGCCACCGGGAGGGTTCGGCGTCGGCGGGCCCGCTTCAGCGAACGATCACCCGGGAAGTGCACCCATCCGAGCTCGAGCAGCCCCACTGATCCGAGGTCGTCACCGGCCGCCTCCAGGCTCTGCACCGCCTGGATCACCACTGCGGGAATGGGGTGCGCGTGTAGCGCCTCGTCCCTGAGCTGGTCGGGATCTGGCACCCGCCCCGGATACCACTCTGTGACCACCAGCATGCCGATCCACCAGGCTGGGTCGGCGGGTTCCTCGGCGACCAACTGGCGATACAGGGCCAGCGATCCCTCCACTTCGCCCACCTCGGCCAGGGCATGGGCGAGGTGGGCGCGGCCGCGACGAGTGGTGGGGTTGCGCTCCACGGTGGCCCGGGCGTCGGCGAGCACGTCGGGGTCCCGCCAAGTCACCGATCGGCGCAGGCTGTCACGCAGTGGAGCCAGGCGAGACGCGCGGGCGTGGTCGACCTGCCAGACCTCCTCGACCGACCACAAGCCCCGCACGGCGCCGCGCCATTGCAGCAGCAGGTTGCCGTCGTCCACGGCGACCTCCACACCCTTGCCGGGCCAATCGGCTACCTCCGCCTGCTCGATGGGCCCCACCTCAGCGCTCGGCCAGCCCCGGAGCAGCTCCTCGAGCCATTGCTGCGCGAGGACTTCTCCGGTGACCGGAGCCTCGTGGCGCGTCTCGCGGACGGCCCAGGCCCGCTCCCCGCGGGGGGCAGGGGACACGAAGCCGCTGTCGCCACCCGCGGTCACCCCCGAGCGCCAGCCGACCGGGACGTCCCATCCCAGGGACCGGTAGTGGAAGGTGTCCGTCAACGAGGCGCCAGGGAGGCGCGGTGGACCGCGGCGATCGAGAAGCCAGGTCTCGGCGGTCACGTGGTCGACCTTGGGGTAGACGGCGGGTCCGGCGAGGCGCAGTCCGAGCAGGATCGAGACCACGAGCAACGCGATCGCGGCCTGCCAGGCATGGTTCCATCCCGGACGACGCTGGAGTGGCACGGGATCGAGCACCATGGCCAGGACACCGCCTGTCAACAGGCCCCCGAAGTGGCTCCAGTTGTCGGTGCCCTCGTTCATCAGGCCGCTCCAGAACATGATGACGAGGTAGGGGAACATCGCGAGGCCGAATACCCGGCGCCCCCGCGCAGGGAGCAGCTCTGGCCGGATGAAGCCAAAGGTCACCGAGGCCGCGACCAGCCCGAAGACACCACCGGAAGCCCCGAGGCTGGGGGTCTCGGGTGCGGCGAACATGGACAGCACGCTGCCGCCGAGGACCGAGGCCACATAGATCGTCAGCAGGTTGAGCCGACCCAGGGCACGCTCGATGTTCCACCCGGTGTAGGCCAGCCACAGCATGTTCATCACCAGGTGGAACACCTCGGTGTGAAGCAGCCCCATGGTCAGGGCGCGCCAGGTCTCACCGTCTTCGAGGGCAGGCGCGGTCCAGTTGGTGAACCGGACCACCAGGAACTCCCCCATCCTGGGCACCTGCGCGAACCACCACACCCGGATGTTCACCCCCACCAGGAGCGCGGTGAGGATGGGGGCAGGCCCGGCAAGGAAGCGGTTCTGCCAGGCAAGCGCGGCATCGTTCCTGAGGGACTGGTAGGCCTCCAGGGTTCGGGCCGGGACGAACGCGCCCTCGGTGACGGCATCGATGCGCACCAACGCGTCGGGAGGAACGCGGCCCTGTTGGACCCGCTGCTCCCATTCCTCCCAGGTGAGCTCCCGTTCCTCGTCTCCGATGCGGATACAAACCAAGTTGTCGCCGCGCGGTCGCCGACCGCTAGAGGCGCACCGCGCCGTGGGCTTGGAAGCCGAACCGGTCGGTGTTGTTCTGCCAGTCGGCGAACTGCTCCTTGCCTCCGCGAATCAACCAGTCGGAATCGATGGTGAGGCAGGAGGAGATTCCGCCGCGAGGGCGCAGCCGCATCATCAACCGGAGGCGAAGCGGTTGGTAGACCTGCATCAGGTCGTCGTAGATCACGTTCGCGAGGCGCTCGTAGGACGTGACCGTGTCTCGGAAGGCGTCCTTGTAGATCTTCAGCGACTTGAGCTCCACGGTCCAGTTCTGGGGGTAGAGCGTGAGTAGGACCTCGCCGAAGTCCGGCTGGTTCTGCACCCCGAGGAAGGTGAACTCGGGAATGAGGATCTTCTGCTCGTAGGCCTCGGTGGTCGGGTTCTCGATGCGATGCAAGATGTGGGCCTTGCTCCAGTGCTCGTTGGGAAGCTGCTTGAGCTCCTTCTTCTCCTCCAGTTCCTGGTCCCGGCGCTCCCGCTTCAGGGTGGCGAAGATGCTCTTGCGGTCCTCGGGGTCCAGGTCCCGAAGCTCTTCGAGCACCTTGGCAAACAACGCTTCGCGGTTCATGCACGCTCCGCTGGAGTGGATTCGCCGTTCATAACTGCACCAACCTCCCGCTGCACAAGGGGATGTGGGTCCCGGTGGGTGGTGGCGTGTGGGTCTCCGAGCCGCGCCAGGCACCATATGGCCGCCGCGCGCACCACCGGTGAGGGATGCTGCAGCGTGGCCCGCGCCGCCGGGATGCCGTCGGGGTCTCCGAGGTTCCCCAGCGCGATGAGCGCGTTGCGCTTGAGGCCCGAGCCGCCCGCTCTGCGGAGGGGCGTACCCAGGAACTGCTCCGCGAGGATCTCGTCGGGGGTGAGCAGGACCGCGTCCAGGTCGAGCCAGGGGTGGCGGGGAAGCACCTCGTCCTCTTCCGGGTCGGGGGGGGCGGTGTTGTGCGGGCACCCCTCCTGGCAGCGGGCGCACCCGAAGACCCAGCGGCCGAGTGCGGGCCGGAGATCGCGCGGGGGTAGGCCGC
>JAFDJI010000418.1 GCA_019307545.1 Deltaproteobacteria bacterium
GTAATCCATGCGTTCGGAATCCCACACGAGGATGGGACTGGCATCCCACCCGGAGATCCACTCCCCGTACAGCCCGTTCAGCTTGCGGAGGTAAGAGGCCTTGATCTCCTGCTCGTAGTCGCGACCCCTCTTGCGGATCCGGCGCCGGATCGCCCGCACACTGCACTGCAGGTACACAAGCAGGGTCGGCGGCGGCAGGTTGGCCCGCATGGCGCGATAAAGCTCGTAGTAGGTGGAGAAGTCCCGCTTGCCCATGCGCCGGCTGCGGTGAAGGTAGGTCGCGAAGATCTCCGCGTCCTCGTAGATGGTTCGATCCTGGACCAGGGTGCCCGGGGTCTTCGCCAGCTCGCAGTGCACCCGGTACTTGTGGGACAGGAACCACATCTGGCTGTGGAAGGACCACTTGCGCATGTCCTGGTAGAAGTCCGCCAGGTAGGGGTTCTCGGCGAAGGGTTCGTACACCGGGCGGAAGCCGTACTTCGCCTGGAGGTATTCGACCAGGGAGGTCTTCCCGACCCCCACGTTGCCCGCGACCGCGACGTACCGGTCGGCCAAGGCTCAGTCGCCCGTGGAGCCGGTGTTGCCCCACGCGTCGGTGACCGTGACGCTCACGGCGTCGGTGAGGTCGACCGTCACCCAACTGCGGCCGTCCGAGATGCTGGTGGCCTCCAGGTCGTAGGGGAGGGTCTCGCCGACGGTGTGCACCTCGACGTGAAGCGTTCCCCGCACCGGGTTGTCCCCGGTGGAGCGCCCGTCGATGTCCACCAGCCGGTACCCGTTGGCCGGGGCCGGGATGGAGGCCCACAAACCGCCATCCCCCAGCGCGATCGTGATCTCCGTCGGAACAACCTCGAAGGGGTCGGAGGTGAAGGTGTAGGGGGTGGCGTCCCAGGGCCAGGTCGGGTTGACGCCCAGGTAGCGCTCCCCTGTGACCCGCAGTCGGTAGGTGCCGAGCGGCAGGCCGGCACGGTCGAAGTCATGGCCCACCGCCTGCCAGACCGCCCACCAGTAGTGGGTCTGATCCGCCGAGGCCGGGTACAGCGGGTCCGGCGTCCACGCGACCAGTATGTCCTGGAAGGTGTCGGTGATCGGTCGGCCGGAGTGGCTGGTCACCGGCATCCAGCTCTCGCCGTCCAGAACCTCCAGCGCCACGACCGGGTTGTCCACCGCCGGATCGCCGCCGAGCCACGCGAGTTGGACGAAGCCATCCACCCGGGGAACCTCGGCAGGGCTCTCCAGCGACAGCTCGAAGCCGTCGGGCACCCAGAAGTAGCCATCTGGAGGCTCCGTGAGGACGGTACCGGCCTCCTCGGTGGTGTCGGGCCGGATCTCCGGAAGGGGGCGCTCGGGGTACGTCACCGGGGCGAACCAGCCGTTCGGGTCGGGATCCTCGCGCACGTCTGTGCCGAGAACCTCGTCGACGTAGGTGAGCACGCCCTCCATGATGTGCTCGCCCTGCAGGGGGCCCCAGATGGCGATGTTCGGCTCGTACCCACCGACCAGCCAGTCCTCGGGGATGAGGAGGTACCCCTCGTGGTCCTGGGCGTAGCCGACCAGCAACGGCATCTCGTAGCCGAGCTCGGCCTCTGCCCGCCGGCGCCACTGCTCGGCGAACATTCCCAGGGGCTCGCCCGGGAAGAAGCCCATCAACAGGTCGCGATCCACCTGTTGCCCCTCGTGGGTCAGGGTGGGCACCGGACCAAGTCGGCTGGCGGTGGTGCCCGCCTTGAAGCTCGAGGGAAGCGGCAGGGGGATGCTCCCCTCCTCCAACTCGAAGAAGGCGTACAGCAGGCGGGTCATCAGCTCGACGTCCATGCACGCGTCGTAGGGCCAGACACTGGCCCCGATGTCGCCCACCGGGATGTCGAACCCACCGTCCCCGCAGAAGGCGGCGCCGTAGGGGGCCCGGAACTCGTCGATCGGCGAGAGGATGTCGCCGTCTTCGTCATAGATGAGGTTGTCGGGCTGGTAGTACTCGTCCAGGGGGTGGTAGTACCAGTCCACGGCGCCGTTCCGGGTGACCCGGATCTGGGAGTGGTGCTGCCAGATGTGGCGTGAGGCCGTCTCGAGCCGGATCGGGTCGCTGGAGGTCGGGATGTCCTCCCACAGGTCCATGATCCGGTCCCGCGCCAGCTCTCCCAGGGACTCGACCTTCGCGAACCCGTGGTCGCGACCGGCCGGAGAGGCATCGCCCGCGGCGCCCTGGGCGTGCATGACCACCACCGGGTGATCGAAGGCCTCCTGCAGCCCCACCTCGAGGCCCCCCGCGGCATCGGGGGAGATCAGGGAGTTGCTGTCTGAGTTGGCGACCCCATGGAGTCCGAAGGTGAACATGAGGGCGAGGGGCATCCCCTCCGCGGTGTCCACTCGGAGCACGTTCAGGTAGGGGTCCTTGCCGTAGCCGGGCTCCGCATCGTCCCACACCACCAGGTCGTTGTTCTCGCCGCGGCGGTCCCGATAGATCTCGTTGTTCGGGTCCCAATCCTTGGCCCAGCCGGTCCCGATCGCCGCGGGCTGACGCTCCTCGTAGGCCTCCAGCGCCACCTCCACCACCTGGTGGGCGAAGCTCTGGAAGATCTCCTCGTTGTAGTAGTCGCCACCCAGGTAGAAATGGATCTGGTCGGAGAACGGCCCGTAGGAGAAGTGGCTGTGGTTGGTGTGCAGCACCACCTTTCCCCGGAGGTCCTCCCCGGTCGCCTCCTCCAACTGGTGGGCAATCTCGTCGACCAGGGCGTCATAGGAGTAGATCACGTCCGCCTTGGCGATCACCAGGTGGTCGTCGCCGTTCTCCAGCCAGATCACCTTGATGGCAGGGCGCATCTGCACCCCGGTGCTCTCGACGAAGGAGTGGCTGTAGGCCGAGTCGCGCGAGTCCTGCCGGCTCATTCCCGACAGGCACACGCAGCGCGCCGAGTAGCCCCCCATGGGGGTGCCGATCGGCAGGTCGAGGGTTCCTTCCGCAGCACCGGCCACGGGCGGGCCGGGGACGATGTCGGGGTATTCCACCCCGGTGGTGTCGAGCGGGTTGCACCCGAGGAGCAAGAGAAGCAGGGTCATGGAACGGTCCTGGGAAACGAGCACTACTCCTTACCCCCACAGGGGTGCGACTGGCCACGAGTCCGTTCAGCGATCAGCGATCAGCCATCAGCGATCAGCCAGCGAGGTGGGTCGGAATCGACGCAGCCCAACCTGGCTGGCCGCTGAGTGCTGAAAGCCAGGAGCCGGCCTCGGTCCTCTAGGGGCCGTACACCCCGTCCGGCCCCTCGAAGTCGCTCCCGTCGGCCTGTCGGCCCGGGCTGTAGTAGACGGGAAGGGTCCCGAGCGGACCGTGCTTGACGTAGGCCGTGCCGTACACCTCCGGATAGAGCACCAGCGAGGCGTCGGTGACGTCGGGCGGGTCGCCCCCGGCCTCGTCGCCCCAGGCCAGCTGGGTGACCTTGGTGAGGCCATCCTCGGCCCACAGGGTCACCGTCTCGCCGTTGTCCTGCAGCGACAGGCCGTGCGCGATGCTGTCGTCGTTGTCCGCGACCACGAAGGACGCGTTGGGCGCGGACAGGTTGCTCACGTCTCCGCCCCCGAAGACCACGACTATCTGGCCCGCCTGGAGCAGCGTGTCTTCCGCGAAGGTGTGGCGCGGCGCGCCCGGCAGCGTGGGCTCGGTAATGGTCACCCCGGAGAGGTCCACGGTGGCGTCGGCCGCGTTCCCGATCTCCAGGAACTCGTCCTGGACCAGGTTGGGTTTCCCGTCGCCGTTGGGGTCCCCCTCCGCCTCGCCGTCCGCGAGGATCTCGTTGATTACGAGGTCATCTGCACCGGCCGACACCATGGTGATGGTGATCTCGACCTCGTCTTCCTGGCCACCGTAGAGGCCGCGCACCGTCACCGTACCGTCGAGGAGCGGCTGCCCCTCCGGCGGGACGTACACCTTGAGGACGGTGTCGTCGCTCACCAGCAACTCGGCCTGTGCGGTGATGTTGTCGTCCGGCGTCGCATCGCTGTAGTGAGCGGTGATGGTGAAGGTCACCGTCTCCCTGGTGGTGATGGTGGTGTCCGAGGCCTCGAGGGTCACGCTGTCGAGGTTGGCGAAGGGGTCGGTGTCCGAGTCGGTGTCCGAGTCGGTGTCGGTGTCCGAGTCGGTGTCGGTGTCCGAATCGGTGTCGGTGTCGGTGTCGGTGTCGGTGTCTTCCCCGTTGCAGCTGAGCGCGAGGACCAGGAGCAGCGTCCACCAGCGCATGTTCGACGCCCTCAGCATCCCGGCTCCCCGGGGGAGGAGCCGCTGCCGCAGGTGGAGGCCTCCCAGTTGTCCTCCACGTCCCCGCCCAGGAGGGCTTTCTTCTCGATGCTGAAGCCGTTCCCGGGGTTGGTGGGGAACGTGTAGGAATCGAGCAGGG
>JAFDJI010000419.1 GCA_019307545.1 Deltaproteobacteria bacterium
CGACAGGGCACTGTCGAGGGACCGGCCGCAGCGGCGGGCAGCGGAAAGGTCGGAGCGGCTTTGGGTTTCATGGGCTTCGCGGAAGACACCGAGGAGCTGGCGGATGCGGTCGCCTCCGCTGCCAGGGGTTGCGGCATGTGCCACGCTGCCACGGACGCCGTACCCCCCGCACGTCCACCTTGGTCGCATCTCTCCGGCGCGTCATGGGTCGTGGACGGCCTGGTGTGGTCTCGGACCGAACCGCCCCCGGCGGGAGGGGAGCCTCCCCTCGACGCGCTGGCGGAGGCCTGGACGCGACCGGTGACTTCGGACGCCCAACTCACTTCCGAAGCGGAGGTGCGTGCGGCGCGGGTCGTGGCCGTGTGCGCGGCCTGTCACATCACGCTCTGACCGGGTGCTGGGGGCTGCAGCCCGTCGGAGCGCACTGGAAACGGTGTTTCCTCCCGCGCCACCCTCGTCAGGAACGCCTTGAGGGCCGCGTTCACCGCCTCGGGCTGCTCGATGGTCGCGCTGTGACCGGCGGCGGGGATCCGCACCATGCGAGAGTCGGGGAGCGCAGCGTGGAGCGCCTCCGATCGGAGCGGCGGGACGGCCTGGTCCTCTTCGCCACATAGGACGAGGGTCGGGACCTCGATGGCAGCCAACTCGGCGTGGACCGGCTCGCTGGTGATCGCGCCGTTCACTGCCTTGTAGATGTTGCTCTCCAGAGAAGCGATGTCGTCGCGCCACCGCTCGCGCTCTCGGGCTCTGTTGGGGTCATCGAGGAAGGTGTGACCGAACAGGACGGGCATCACCTGGCTGGTCACCCAACGTGGGCCGAAGTAGCGTGCGACGAAGCTCATGGCCCGGTACCTGCGGCGGTTTCCCCGGGGCTCCGGGTCCATCGCGGTGGCCATGAGGACCAGGCTGCGCACCAGGTCGGGACGCCGCGCGGCGAGCCGGATGCCCACCCATCCGCCCAGGGATTGGCCCACGAAGTGGACGGGGCCCACGCCGAGGGCTTCCAGGAAGCACACTGCGTCGGCGTACAGCGTGTCGATGAGGATGGCGTGCTCGTCCGGGACCGCGCTCCTCCCCTGGCCGCGATGGTCCCAAGCAATGCAGCGGTAGTGGCTGCCGAGCACCTCGATCTGCCTGTCGAACACGTGGTTGTCGAGCAGCAGGCCATGGGAGAAGACGACCACTTCGTCGCCCTTTCCCATGTCCCTGTAGTAGAGGTCCGTCCCATTCACGCGGATAGCTGGCATCGGTTCCTCATAGGTCTTCCACTGGCCCGGTCACCCTGTGATGGGTAGTAGAAGTCGGTCCCGCACATGTGGAGGAGGTTCCCCGCTTGCTCACGGATGGCCCGTACCACCTGCGGATGGCAGTGGCCCGTTGCGGTTCGAGTCTCGGGTCGCCGGGTCATGGCCTCCACCCGTATGCCGCGCGGGTGGTTTCTGCACGCGCCGCGAGGTGGCCATGAGCATCGGCTGGGCCATGGTCGACGGGGGACCCATGGTCCCTCTCGACGAAGCGCGGATCCCGGTCACCGACCCCGGGTTCACCCATGGGTGGACGGTCTTCGAGACGCTGCTGGCACAGGGCTGCGCGCCCCCCTCTTTCGTCGAGCACCTGGACCGGCTGGCGCACTCCTGCGAGCAGGCCTGCCTGGCCATGCCGTCGCGCGACACGCTTCTCGCGGAGGTGGAGGACATCGTGCGGCGGTTCGACACCGCGGTGCGTGTGCGCATCACCTTGACGGGGGGGGGGCACCGGGTGGTCCAGGGTTCTCCTGCGGATGCACGCCGACTGCACAGGCCAATCCGCGCCGTGCGGGGCGTCCACCGCGACGAGCCCTTCCTGGGCGGAGCGGTCAAGCACGGCAGCCGAGCGCCGTGGATGGTGGCGTTGCAATGTTCGGGGGCCGACGAGGTGCTATTGGTGGATGCCGAAGGTCGGTTCACCGAGGGCACGAGCTGCGGCGTTCTCGCGGTCGTCCACGGAACGCTGTGGACCGCAGCCCATGACCATCGAATCCTGCCGTCCACCACCGTGAACGACCTGGTGCGACGGGCCACCGCGTTGGGGATCGGAGTTCGGCGGGAAGGGCCCATCGCCACGGGACCGTGGGACGCGCTCTACATCGCCTCGGTGACCCGCGACATCGCCCCGGTGGTGGAGTTGGACGGGCAGGCCCTTCCGGGATGGGAGCCGGTGGGCCTCGCCCTGCGTGATGCTCGCGAAGAAGGCCGGGCTACCTGAAGAGCCTCTCGTCGAGGCAGCTCACGTCGTTGGACTGGATTCCCTTCCCGAGTGCGATCGCCTGCGGGAGGATGTTCGAGACGTAGAACTTCAGGTTGAGCAGCTTTCCGGCGAGGAAATCGGATTCGCCTTGTGCGTCGATGAGACGCTTCGCGGCGACGGCCTGGTGCAGCGCCTCCATCCCGAGCAGGACGGTCCCGAACATGCGCTGGAAGGGAGTGGCGTGCTGCATCGCGGCCTCGATGCTGCCCTGCATGGCGACGCCGCCGAGGTGCATGGCCGCTCCACCGACCGACTGGATCGATTTGCCGAGGATGGCGGCCTCTTCGGCGAACCCCGCCTCGGTCCCCGCGGCGATCTCCTCCTGGGCCTCCTGCATCCACTGCATGAACAGCGCGCCGCCCTGGATGCGCATCTTCCGACCGAGAAGGTCCAGGGCCTGGATGCCGTTCGTCCCCTCGTAGATGGAGGTGATCTTGCTGTCGCGAAGCAGCTGCTCCACCGGGTATTCGCCGATGTAGCCGTACCCGCCGTACACCTGGACGGCGGTGACCGTCACCTCGAACCCGATGTCCGAGCAGTGCGCCTTGAGCACCGGGACCACCAGGTCGACGGTGTTGTTGAGACGCTGGCGCTCGGCGTCGTCCTCGGCGCACTCGGCCATGGTCTCCCGGTGGGCCAGCCGGTAGCACAGGGAACGCATGGTCTCTACCTGAACCTTCATGCTCATCAGCATGCGGCGCACGTCCGGATGGGTCACGATGGCGACCCGGGGGGCGTTGGGGTCCTTGAGGTTCCGAAGCGAAGTTCCCTGGATGCGTTCGTTGGCGTAGGCATTCGAGTAGTTGTAGGCCGCCGCTCCCAACGCCATCCCCTGGATGCCGACGCCGATACGGGCCTCGTTCATCATGTGGAACATGATCCGGATGCCCTGGCCCTCCTCGCCCACGATCCACGCCTTGCAGGGCGTGTCGGCGCCCAGCGCCAGGGTGCAGGTCGCGGAGCCGTGGATGCCCATCTTCTCCTCGATCCCGACCACGAAGGCCCCGTTTCGCTCACCGAGGTTCCCCTCTACGTCTGCGAGGTACTTGGGGCACATGAACAGGCTGAGACCCTTGATGCCCTCCGGGGCATCCGGCGCCCTGGCCAGGATGAGGTGGATGATGTTCTCGGTGAGGTCCTGGTCGGCGTTGGAGATGAAGAGCTTCTCCCCCTCGAGCAGGTAGACCCCGGGTTCATCGGTGCGGGTGGCCTTGCAGCGGTTGTCGCCGACGGAGCTTCCGGCGCCCGCCTCGGTGAGGGCCATGGTGCCCCCCCATTGGCCGGTGAACAGCTTCTCGGCGTAGGGCTGCCGCAACGCCTCGGGCGCGAACTTCTGCACCATGCGGCCCGCGGCCGCCGTCAGGCCCGGGTACATCTGGAAGGTCATGCACGCGGCGGTGAACAGCTCGTATACCGCCATGGAGATGACGGGTGGAAGGCCGACCCCACCAAACTCGGGATCGGCGGCGGGTGCGACCCATCCGCCCTCGGCGACGGTGTTCCAGGCGTCCTGGAACCCCTTCGGGGTGGTCACGTTCCCCTCTCCGTCGAATTGACATCCGGCCCGGTCGCTGGGACCGTTGAGTGGGGCCAGCACCTCGGTCGCGATGCGGGCGCCCTCCTCGATGGTCGCCCGGTAGATTTCCTCGTCGAAATCGGCGTACTTCGGGATTTCACCCAAGCAGTGCTGGATGTCGATCTGGTCGAAGAGCACGAAGTTGATGTCTCTCAGGTCGGGTTCGAACTGCGTGGCGCTCAAAGGGACCTCCCGCGCTGCGTTTATTGTCCTGAATGAACAGTCATTCAGCGGAATGAGAAAGCCTATGCTTTTTCGGCAGGGCGCGCAATTGTCCGGCAGCTACTTCCAGGACAGACCGAAGGTAGTCGTCACTCCCAGGTCGATCGCCTCCACGTCGGGTGGGGGCTGGCTGTCGTAGTCGATGCTCAGGCCCCAGCGCAGGTTCCCCTTCACCAGGTGCTTTCTCGGCTCTTCGCCGTCCTCTGGAGAGCTGGGGCTGAGGTCCACGTTCAGGAACAGGTCCAGCATTGCCCTTTGGTTCGCCAGCTGGTCGCCCCCGTCGATTCGGGGCTGGAAG
>JAFDJI010000420.1 GCA_019307545.1 Deltaproteobacteria bacterium
GGGTTGGAGGCGCTGGTGCAGACCGAGGCAGGACGGACGGTGTTCGCGGACCTGAACCAGATCACCGGCCTCCACCGGGTCGACGATGCGGACTACGACCCCGTCCGTGGGGCGCTGGAGGGCCTCGGAAAGCAGCTCGACGAGATGGTGCCGGGCGGCGGGATCCTGAAGCTGAAACGCATGGAGCCCGACGAACCCCTTCCACCGCTGGGGGGCTGAGAGATGGCGAACAAGGAAGCACCCAGCATCTGGTGGTTCGCGTTCGGGTACTTTGCCTGCTACGCGCCCTACAGCGCGATGGCCAAGGCGGTGTCCAAGGGCATCCTCCCCAGTGGTCAGGCACCGGTGAGCGGCTTCGAGTTGCTTCCCGCCTCCCTCATCGCGTCGCTGGTGGGGATGCTGCTCTTCCTGGTGGCAACGGGATGGTGGCGCCATGCGACCCGGTACCCGGTCCTCGGGTTGCAGATTCCGGGCCCCACCCGGTTCACCTTCGCGTCTGGCCTCACCACGGCCGCCATCGTGGGGACGACCACCCTCGCCTACACCTTCGACGGCGTCTCCATCGTGTTCGTGATGCTGTTGATGCGGGGGGGCGTGCTCATCATCGCGCCGGTCGTCGACCTCCTCAGCGGTCGCAAGATGAAGTGGTACTCGGTCGTCGCGCTGCTCTTCAGCCTCGGGGCGCTGATCGTCGCCTTCGGCGAGAAGGGTGGCTACGAGATGAAGCTGGTGGCGGCGGTCGACATCACCGTCTACCTCATCTCGTACCTCATTCGGCTGCGGCTGATGACCTACAAGGCGAAGTCCGAGGACCCCGACGCGAACCTCCGCTACTTCGTCGAGGAGCAGATCGTGGCCACACCCACGCTGCTGTTGGTCCTCGGGGTGATGGCGATGATCGGGTACGGCGAGCTGATGCTGGCCTTCCGCGCCGGCTTCACCACCTTCTGGACCACGAGCGGGGTGGTGCCCTACGTGCTGGTCATCGGGTTCTTGTCCCAGGGCACCGGCATTTTCGGCGGGCTCATCCTCCTCGACAAGCGGGAGAACACCTTCTGCGTCCCGGTGAACCGCGCCAGCAGCATCCTTGCTGGGGTCGTGGCCTCGTTCATTCTCTTCGCCTGGCTGGCCAACCCCCTGCCGAGCACCTTCCAGTTCGTGGGGGCCGGGATGATCGTCACCGCGCTCATGTTCCTGTCCATCCCGCCCCTGGTGGAGAAACATCGGGCGAAGGCGGCCGCTGCCGCGAAATAGGAGTCTTCAGTGCCCGGGAAGGAGGGATCTGGCGGTTCCGGCAGGACCGGGTGCCGCCTCGGTTGTGTGGGCGCGTTCGCACTGGGTGCGCTCGGGGTGGCGGCGCTGGCGGCCGCGACGCTGTACGTCCAGACGCCCCACGGATTCCAACAGGTGGTCCTGCCCCTGGCACGTCGGGTGTCCGGCTACGACCTGGCCGCCGAGTCGGGGCGGTTTGCGCTGGACGGCTCCCTGGAGGTGCTGGGAGCGCGGTTCGCGGACCCGGAGGCCGGCCTGTCCGCCCAGGTGGACTCCCTGCAGCTCCGCACCTCGCTGTCCTCCTGGCTGGGTGATGACCCGCCCCTGCTGCACGCGGTGGTCCTCCGCGGCGCGACCCTGCAGATCGACAGGTCCGTCGGGGAGGAGGACGTCTCGGAAGAGCCCCTGGAGTTGGAGATCCCGGTCCGCATCGGCCGCGCGGCGCTCGAGGACTGCGCGGTGCGTCTGGTGGACGGGGAGCGCACCCAGCTGATCCTCGGGGGCATCCGCGGACGGGTGGCCGACCTGGCCCCGGGGCAGGAGGGCACGATCGCACTCCGGTCCAACGCGGTGGCCGCACCCGACGATGCGAAGGTCGCCACCGATGGCGCCCTGGACCTGGGCCTGGTGGCCACCCAGGACCCGGAGAACGGTGATCTCCTGTGGAAGGGGGGTGGCTCGGCCCTGGTCCGGGCGCGTGAGGCTTCTGCCGGACTCTCCGGCGAGACCCGTTTCGACCTGGAAACCTCGGGCACGGTGCGGGAGCGGACGACCGCGGAGGGGACCCTCGGCCTGGTGGCGCGCCGCGGGGAGCACGACCTCGGCAAGATGTCCGCGACGGGAAGTGGGGACGTGGACGGGCAGGGCCCGCTGGAAGCCAAGGTCGACCTCGAGGGCCTCACCCCCGCGTTCTTGAACCCCTTCCTCGCGGTGCGGAGCGGGGTCCAGCTTCGCCGCGGCCAGGTGGACGGGAAGCTCGACCTCACCACCGTGGGCCGGGACCTCCGCTTCGAGTCGAGCCTGGATGGGCGAGATCTGGTCCTCGCGTCGGCGGAGGGCGGCGCACCGACCTCCCCGGCGGTGATGCACGGCACCGGGAGCGGTGCCCTGGCCCGGGACGGAACGACGCTACGGCTGGAGAAGGCGGAGCTGCTGGTGGACCAGGCCGGTCGCCGGCTGGTGACGGTGGGTCTGGAGCGGCCGCTCACCCTTCGGGTGCGGCAGGATGCCACGTCGGCCCCAGCGACGGACAAAGCGGCACGGTTCTCGGTGCGGTTGGACCGTGTGCCTGTCGCGGACCTCCGTCCGTGGCTGGCGCTCGCGGGGACAGACGTGCTGGATCGGGTGGAGACGGGGACCGTGGACGCGCTCGCCTCGGTGGACGTGGCCGGAGAGGGTGCCTCGGTGGCGGTGCGGGGCAACTGGACCGGGACCGACCTCCGCTTCGGCGCCTCGGGGCGGCCGATCACCCTCGCGCAGCCCATCGACATCAAGGTGCGCGACCTGGTGGCCATCGAGATTGTCCCCACCGTGGTGCAGGTCTCCACCGGGAGCGAGACGATCGGCTCCGCGTCGGTCGGGGGCACCCTGCACCGAAAGAGCGGCGCGGCCGAGCTCTCCTTCGAGGCCAGTGCCGAGAGCCTGGTGGTGCTTCTCCGGCGCTTCGATCTCTTCCCAGAGTGGGCCGAGGGGTCGGTGCGGGGCGGCACGCTGGCCGCGCGGGGGAAGGTCACCCAGACCTCGTGGGAAGAGGGTGCCAGCCTCACGGTGAACCTGGAAACCAAGGGCCTTCGCCTCCGCACCGACAGGGGTCTCGCGGGCCTGCGGTCCGCCACGACCGAGTTGATCGCAAACCTCCCGGCCGATTGGGGCGAGATGACCGTCGAAAAGGGGACGGTCGCACTCACCGACGGCAGCGGTGCGCCTGCCGGTGGTATCGAGGTGTCGGGCAGCTACCCGTGGAAGGCGGGTCGCGCGGGTCGCCTGGAGTTGAAGGCGGAGGATGTGGAGACCCGGGTGTGGCTCGAGGTGCTCGGGATGCTGTCGCCCGGCGCGGTGAACGTGCTTCCGATGGATGCCGAGTTGGTCCTCGCCCGGGAGGAGGGCGCCGCGGCTTGGACCCTGGAGGGCACCGAGAAGCTGGGACCCCTGCAGGTAAAGGACGCGAGGTCCGGCAGCGCCACCCTCGAAATCGAGTTTACCACCTCCTTGAAGGATGGGTCCGCCGAGGGCCTGGTGCTGGACCTGACCTCTTCCGTGAAGGGGCAAACGGACGGGCGCGTCCACCTGGAGGGGGCGGTCCGCTTTGCTGACACGCTCTCCGCCACCCTCGCGGGAACGGCCACCGGGTTCGACGCGTCCCCCTACCTGGACGCGTACCTGGGCGTCGAGGAGACGACGGACGACGCACCTTTCGACCTCCTTCCCTACGTCAGTTGGGAGGCCCCAGCCGACCTGGACGTGCAGGTCGACCTGGAGCGGGTCGTCGTCCACGGATTCGAGATCGGCAGCGGCACGCTGGTCTTGAAGGGGAAGGCCGGGAACCTCACGGTGGCCCTGGACGCCCCCGGCTTTGGAGGGGGCACGGCCACCGGCTTCCTCACCCGAACGGCCACCGGCCGGACCCCCGGACTGGAGTGGGTGTTCGAGGCCCAGGGCACCGATGTGGGCGGCCTCTTGAAGGCGTCGCAGCAGGGGATGGCTTCCTATGTGGTCGGGCGAGGGGACATCACTTCCCGCGGGAAGGGACGGGGCAGCGGAAGGGCGCTGGCCACCAACCTCAAGGGAAAGCTCACCTTCAACGTCGCCGACGGCCGCTTCGGGGAGACGGAGTTGCTGGCCTTCATCGCCCGTGAGACCAGGATATCGTCCTTCGACCAGATGCGGTTCGATGCCTTCGACGGCGAGGTGAACATCCGAAAGGGGGTCGTCCACCTCCGCCAGGGCACGGTGCTGGATCCGGAGTCGAAGCTAGCTGCAACGGGTCGCCTGCTCGAGGACGGGACCCAGGACTGGCGAATCAATCCGAGGGTCGTCGAGCAGCTTTTCGCAGGAATCGCTTCCGGGCTCGGGGCCTCCACCCGCATGGGCGATGACGGCTACATCTCGCT
>JAFDJI010000421.1 GCA_019307545.1 Deltaproteobacteria bacterium
TCGCGGTCCGACTCGCGAAACGGGCGATCCACGAGAACGCGGATGGCGACCTGGAGGCTGGCCTGGCTGCGGAGCGCACCTTGTTCGCGCTGTGCTTCGCCACCAGGGATCAGACGGAGGGCATGGAGGCGTTCCTGGACCGGCGGGCCGCGCACTTCACGGGAAGCTAGCCTCAATACCGTTCGGTTGAGGCGATTCGATAGTTAAGCAGTCAGCTATCAGCCGTCAGCAGTCAGCCAGCGAGCGTCCTGTGGAATGCCGTCAACATCTTCTTGATCTCGACTACGCGTGCGTGCAGTTCACCGTGAGCATCCTGGCTGATGCCTGATGGCTGACGGCTGAAAGCTCGCCGCCCGGCGTTTGGGCCACTCGGACGCCGGGTGGCTGGGATTGAGCCCCCCGACGGGATAGCTTTTCCCCTTCTGGAGGGTCCCTTGTTCGAGCTCAACGAAGAGCAGCAGTCCATACGCGATCTGGCGCGCGACTTCGCACGCAACGAGATCATGCCCGGCGCCCCGGAACGCGACCGCACCCATGCCTTCCCCGCCGAGCTGATCAGTCAGCTCGGGGAGATGGGTTTCATGGGGATGTTCGTCCCCGAGAAGTACGGCGGCACCGAGTTGGACGTCTTTTCGTACGTCCTGGCGCTCGAGGAGATCTGCTACGCGGACGCCGGTGTCGGCGTCGTCATGAGCGTGCAGAACAGCCTGGTGGAGTGGCCGATCCTCGCGTTCGGCACCGAGGAGCAGAAGCAACGCTACCTTCCCGGGCTCTGCTCCGGCGAGGTCATCGGCTGCTACGCGCTCACGGAGCCCGAGGCGGGGAGCGACGCTGGTGCCCAACGCACCAAGGCCGTTCGCACCGATGACGGGGACTATGTGCTCAATGGTTCCAAGATCTGGATCACCAACGCTCCCCAGGCCGGGACCATCGTCACCTACGCCAACATGGAGCCCGAAGCCCGGCACAAGGGGGTGTGTGCCTTCATCCTCCAATCCGACATGCCGGGATACAGCGTGGGCAAGGTGGAGGACAAGATGGGTATCAACGCCTCCTCCACCTCCGAGCTCATCTTCGAGGACCTGCGGGTCCCGAAGGCGAACCTCCTCCACGGGGAGCGCCAGGGCTTCATGGTGGCGATGGCGACCCTGGACGGGGGCCGGGTGGGAGTCGCCGCGCAGGCCCTGGGCATCGCGCAGCGCGCCCTGGACCTCGCCGTCGCCTACGCCAACGAGCGCTACACCTTCGGCAAGCCCATCGCGAAGCACCAGGCCATCCAGTGGAAGATCGCCGACATGCGCACCCGCATCGAGGCGGCACGACTGCTCATCTGGCGCGCCGCGTGGATGAAGGACCAGGGCCAGCGGGCCAGCGGCCACTGCTCGATGGCGAAGCTCTATGCGAGCGAGACCGCCAACTTCTGCGCCTACGAGGCGGTCCAGATCCATGGCGGGTACGGCTACTCGCGGGAGTACGAGGTCGAACGGCTGTACCGGGATGCACGGATCACCACCCTGTACGAGGGCACCTCGGAGATCCAGCGCCTGGTCATCGCGAAGGACACCCTGGGATGAACGCCGGCTGCATCCGGGTGCTCGTGGCCAAGCCAGGGCTCGACGGCCACGATCGGGGGGCGAAGGTGGTGGCACGCGGCCTGCGGGACGCTGGGATGGAGGTGGTGTACACCGGCCTGCACCGGACTCCCGCGCAGATCGTGCGCGCCGCACTGGAGGAAGACGTCCAGGTCGTGGGGCTCTCCGTGCTCTCGGGGGCCCACAATCGGCTCCTGCCCAAGGTCGTCGCGCTCCTTCGGGAGGAGGGAATGGAGGACGTGCTGGTGATCGCGGGCGGCATCATCCCGGAGGAGGACGTGCCGGGGCTGAAGGCCACCGGGGTGGCCGAGGTTTTCCCCCCCGGCACCGCCATCGACACCATTGTCCGCTTCATCCGCAGTCGCGCCAGTCTCCCCGGGTGAGGACCGGCCGACAGCCCATCTCGCCGATTCGATACCGCAACCCGAAGGCGCAGTAACATCCACAGCTTTTCCCCGGGGGAACGAACGCTCGAGCAGGTCGGGGCTTGACGGCCTTGGAATGCCCAACCTATGCTTCTCGTTGGATTAGCTAGCCGAAAGGCGGATAATCTGCGGATAGTCTGGTTGTTGGTGGCGACAGCGAAGCACTCGACCGCATTCGACGCATGGATCGCAAATAAGGAGGGGAAAAGCACAACTCTTGTCAATCTTCCACAGGCCTGTTGACGGACCGTGTCCAACTCCCTACTTTCGGGCGGGCCGTCCCCACGGATTTCGAGCCTTCGATCTATAGGCATCCGTCGTGCACCCTCGTTGGGTAAGAGAAGTAGTGTCCACCTCCAAACCTGCCCTACTGACAGGTACGAGTTCCGAGTACCTGGGAAAGAGGTCTTTGCCCCGCATCCTCCAAGAGCGGGTCAACATCGTTGTCCTCGGGCCGGAGGGAGCCGGGAAGACCAGCGTCGCGTGTCGATTGGCGGGCGATGACCTGCTGTACCTGGATACGCGCCAGACGCAGAACGCGTTGGTGGACTACGTATCGAAGGGCGAGTGGGCGGCGCCGATGCTCGAGATGAAGGCGCTCGTCCTGGACGGTCCGATCTGGCTCCGGAACCGCCCGGCTGCCGTGAGTGCCTTCTGCGGACTGATGCGGCGGCGACGGGACGCAGGGCAACACACCTTCGTGTGCCAGAGCGACTCGGATGGGTCCGTGGAGCAACTCATCGCCGCGATGGAGCCGGGCTCCCTGGTCATCATCGGACTGAGGTTCCCCAAGGGCGCTCGGGGTCGACTCCGCTTCGCGCGGCGCATGTGTGACGAGATGGGGTTGGCGCGCTCCCTGGCCCGAGGCGCCGATCAGCTCGATCCATGGCGCTATGACGGGGTCGTCGAGTACCTGAAGCGGCAGGACCAGAATCGCTGAAAGACAGCGTGAACGGCCCTTCTCCGGCGAAGACCGAGCCGACTCAGTGGTCGCCGAGGTAGCCCAAGGTCCGGAGTAGCTCCAGTTCCGCCTCCGAGGCCTCCTCGGCGACGGCCATCCGCGCAGCCTCGCCGGCCGGGGGATCGAGCACCGTGCCCGGATGCACGCGGAGGCTGGCGTCCGCGATGTAGGCCCAGGCACCTCCCTCCACACCATCCACCAACTGCAACGGCTCCTCACCCCGTCGAACCTGCCCCCCGGGCGGGACGTCCCGGTCGAACATCACCCAGACCACCCCCTCGCCGTGGGCGCCCGGCGTGATCGTCAGGGTCCGTCGGTCTGCCGAGACCGTCACGGTGGCGACATCTTCGGGTCGCAGCCGCGGCTCCTCCCCCCAGGCGAGGTTCGCCCGGGTCCGGCGGGCGGCCTCCGGGTCGATCACCCCGGCGCCGCGGCAGGGCTGTGGCAACACCCAGGTGATGGGTGTGGGGTCGGTGAGCGTCACCCGTACCCGCCATCCCGGCCCCACGGGCATCCCATGGGCCAGCGCCAGGGCCGATCGGAAGGGGGTGAGGTCGCGCTGGTCGGCGAGGTTGCGCTGCTCCTCAGGATCGGCCGCGAGGTCGATCAGGCGCTCTGCACCCGACGAGGTGGAGAGCAGGTACTTGTGTCCCTGTTCGATCACGCCCCACTGCTCGACGTCGTACATGAGGTGTCCGATGGGGACAGGGCGCTCCCACCCTCCGGGGACGAGTCCGTCGATGAGGGGCTTCAAGCTGCGCCCATCGGTGGGGGGCACGTCTTCGAAACCCACATAGTCGTACAGGGTGGGCGCGATGTCCGCGAGGACTGCCGGCTCGTCGATGCGCCGTCCGCCCTCGATTCCCCCGGGAGGCCGTACCCACAACGCTGCCCGGACAAGCTCCTCGTACAGGGTGTGGTTGTGCTCGAACCCACCGTGCTCCCAGAACTCCTCTCCATGATCGGTGTGTACCACCACCAAGTCGTTCCCCCCCAGCGCCTCCAGCCCCTCGAACAGGCGCTCCAACTCGTGGCTGAGATAGGCAAGCTCCCCGTCGTAGAGGGCTTCGACGTAGGCCCGCTCCTTCGGGGTGAGGAGGCCCTGGTCCGCCCAGGAGTAGATCTGCCACCGGCTGAACACCTCGGGCACGAAGGGGGCCGGCTCGACCACGAAACGTTCCCGGTACGGCTCGGGCGCGTCGTAGAACAGGTGCGGGTCCATGAGGTGCAGGAACAGGTAGGTGTCCCTGTCCCGGTTCGCCTCGAGCCACCGAAGTGCCCGGTCGACTTGAACCTCGGCCTTCGCCATCGGGTCCAGGTGCCAGGTTTCGAAGCCACGGTGGAAGTCGAATCGGGGGCTCAAGTGGACGTTGGCGACGATGCCTGCGGTGGCGAA
>JAFDJI010000053.1 GCA_019307545.1 Deltaproteobacteria bacterium
GAAGCCCCGTGGCGCGGTGGTGGAATCGATGTGCTCCTCGTCCACCCCATCGGTCGAGAACTGGACGTCGGCGCATACGTCGAAGGTGCGCTGGAAGGCGTCCACGGTGATCTGGTCCTCCACCTTGTTGAAGGTGGCGCTGCCGATGCCTCTGACCTTGGTGATGTCCTCGATGGACTGGAACGGGCCGTAGGTCTCCCGGTAGTCGATGATCCGCCAGGAGAGGGTCTCGCCGATGCCCGGCAGGGTATCGAGCGCGGCGGCGTCCGCGGTGTTGATGTTGATCTTGCTGCCGCCACCACCGGTGGTGGTCTCCCGCACCGTGACCTCCGCCCCATAGGCGGGGAAGTTCCACACCGGCGCCTCGGCCGTGGTGTCGAAGACCATGGCCACGCCCTGCTCGCGGAAGTAGAAGGTGATGAGCTGGTGGAAGGCCTTCGGGGTCAGGTCGTTGATGTCGTCGCCTTCCTTGTAGTACCGAGCGCCGTAGAACCGGCTGTAGGTCGAGTAGTGCAGCGCGGTGGTGAGGCCCTTCTGGTCGGCGGTCTCATAGACGATGCTGTGACTGCCGGCCGTGACCGTCACCGACTCCCGCGGCTCGTCCTCGAGGATGGCAGCGCCGGCCCACCCGTTGCAGTAGCCCCACCAGCTGTTGTCGCCCCCCTCGTTGGCGGCCCAGCTGTTGAGCAGCGCCCACGCGGAGCCGTAGAAGGGGTTCGGGTAGGTCTGCCCCTCCAGGTACAGGGTGATCCCGTACTTGTCGTAGGGGGAGAGGTCGTCCAGGTCGTACTCCCAGCCCGCCGAGTCCTTGCCGGGGCAGGAGGAGGCACAGGTGACCTTTCCGGCCGCCACGGTGATGGTCCCGCCCTGCAGGCCCTGGAGCACGCCGCCGTAGAAGTCGACCAACGCGGTGACATAAGCGCTCTGCTTGGTCTTGTACTCATCAACCTTCGCGTCGCGCGCGGTGCCGGGATCCATGTCCCGGATCTCCTCGTTCAACTGCTCGAGCTCTTTCTTCAGCGGCTTGAAGGTGTCGTACCCCTGGTCGGAGATGGTGTTGTCGGTGGTGGGGGAGGACCCGCGCCACCCGAACACGTGCTCGGCCTTGCGCAGCGGCCACCAGCTACCGGCCCAGGGCTGGTACTGGCGGATCACCTCGGCCTCCCAGCCGCCTTCCATGGTCGCGCCGTCCAGGACCAGGGCGGCCTCGATGTCCACCGTCGAGGCCAGCGCCGCGCGATAGTCGAAGTTCTCAGGCGGGTCGGGGAGGAAGAAGGGGAGATCGGCCCGCCGCGCGTCCAGATCCTCGTCGCTCAGCAGGCGAGAGGACACATTGTCCGAAACGGTCACCGTCGGCCAGGGCTCGCCCACCTCATAGCGGGACATCACCAGGTCGCCGCCCAGCTCGTCGTCGTAGTAGGTATCGACGACGCCGTCGTCCACGCTCACAGTGTCGAGCTCGGTACCGTTCTCCAGGACCTTGGAGTCATCCTCGTAGGTGGCGGCGAAGGGTGCCAGGTAGGTGGGGGCCGCCGTCAACATGGACTGGGAGAGCGCAGACCAACTCTTGCCCAGGTCCTCGGAGGACCACGCGCGCTCCACCCGTACCCCGTCCACGTTGGTGAAGGAGATGATCGCCGCCAAGCGGTCCCGGTCCTCGCGGAACACCAGGTACACGACCGGGTCGGACTCGAGCAGCTCCGAGTCGTCATTGAGGGAGGCGTCGACATAGGCCCGGAGCACCGAGAGCGACGCCACCGATCCGTCGGCCTTCAGCGCGTAGGGGTGCAGCTCGTCGTCCGAGGTGGGCACCAAGCCAGTCTCGATCGCCTGGAAGGTCCAGAAGATCTCGTCGGTCCAGTGCTCGTCGAACTCCGGTTCGTCTGCCCCCTCCAGGGCACTGGGGATGTGCTCGGTGTGGACGTTGGCGACCCGGTAGGCCGCGCCCACGTGGAACATCTCTGCCGAGTCCCAATCGAGGGACACCCGGGTCCCCGCCGGTTCGTTGTCACATGCCGCCAGCAGCGAGAGCGCAAACAACAGCGAAACGCGCATGATCATAGCCATCTCCAATGTCAGAACGCGGTGGTCCGCATCCCGGCGCCAAAGACGCAGACACGCGGTCTGCGCCCAGTATTGGGTTGGGTCCTGGACTGTCAACCGTGATGTTACCAGGACAGGGCACACCCGCGGGGGGCACGAGCCGAGACGTCCTCTTGGGGTGCTACCCGATGAAGACGGTGAAGCACCCGAGGATGATCATGCCGCCATGTGCGCAGCTGTCGAGCAATCGCGCAGCAGGCATCTTCCCGATCATCACCGTGCCGGAACCCGCCGCGATGGTGTCCGGCGGCCCGACGCAGATAGCCATGTCAGCGGAGCGCGCAGCGGGCATCTTGCCGATGAAGACGGTGAACTCACCCAAGAGGACGGGACCGCCAACGTGAGGAACCACGCCCGTGATCATCGGGCACACATGCATATCTAGAATACGGGCGGCCGGCATACCCATTGAAGGCCTCCACAAAACGGCACAATACGCGCCACCCGGGAACTATAGCACGCAGCCGACCCTATCGCGCGCAGGATCCTGGGCGGCGCGGCTCGCCTGCGCTACCCTCACCAGCGGGTTCGGAAGGAGGTTCCGTGCGCGTGATCCGGCTCGTTGTGTTGCTCGTCCCGCTCTTGGTGGGATGCGTGTACAAGATGGGCGGCGGGCTCACCGCGGGGATGCTCGACGAGGCCGCCGGGAAGGGCCGCACCGAGGGCGTGGAAGGGCTCGTCGAGGATCTCCTCGCGGCCGCCGTCCTGACCGAGTTGGGGCATCAGCTCGGCGAGGGCCTGATCTCCGGAGTCACCGACATCTCCCCGGAACAGCGCGCCAAGCTGGAGCTGGCCATCGACGGCGCGCTCACCGTGGCTGCGACCCGCACCGCCAAGGGGCTACGCGACGAGGTCTCCCCCCAGCTCCGCGAAATGGTCCGCCAGGACATCGTGGGCGCCCTGGCGGAGGGAATGCGCGGTGAGTTGGGCTCCTCGATGGAGGCGACGGTCGACCGGGTGGTGACCCGAGCGGTGCAGTCCCTGGAACAGGCGACCGCGGATCCGGTGTTTCGTGAGTCGTTGGCCGCGCTGATCCGCGAGGCGACGTACCAAGCGCTGCGGGAGGGCCGCCCCGGATCCCCCGGAGTGGGGGAGACCTTGGAGACCACCCTCAGCGAGAACCTCCTGAACCCCTTCGAGGCCTCCATCGGCGGGCTCGCAGAGACCGTAGCCGATCGGGTGGACCAGTCCGCCAAACGCACCGAGCGAACCCTGCAGGGCGTCATCTCCGCCCTGGTGATCATCCTGGGCGTGATCGTCCTGTTGTACGTGCTTTCCCGGCGCCAGCTCTTTCGGGTTCGGGAGGAATCCCAGGAGGCCGAGTTGGAGCTTCGCACCATGGGAGCCGCCCTCGACCACCTCGACCCCAGCTCCCGCGCCCGCATTCTTGGCAAGCTCGACGAGTACAAGCACGCCACCCGCTCCCAGGAGATCTCGCCGGCGCGCCAGAAGTCCGAACGCAGCTCCGAATACGAGCGGAAGGACAAATGACCGGAAGCGGAGGGGCTTGACCATGTGGTGGATCGTCGCGGCGATGACAACGGCCCTCGCGGCCTGGGAATGCGAGAGCGTCGGCATGGGCGATGTCCTGTCGGTGGTTCCACCCGCGGTGATCGTGCTTGGCGAGCGGCACGGCACCCAACCGGACCTGCGCCGGGCGACGCGCATCGTGAAGAATCTCTCGAGACACGCCCCCACGACGCTGGCATTGGAGGCCGTGCGGCACGAGCAGCAGCCGGTGCTCGATCGATACGCCAAGGGGGAGGTGGAGGCGGTCGACCTACCGGAAGCGCTTCACTGGGACGAGGGCGGGGGCTTTCCCTATGAGCCGTACCGGGGCCTCGTGAGCGCGGCGGACTACGGTGTCCGGGTGGTCGGGGTGGGGCGGGAGGACAATGCAGCTCCCAACGACGTCGATTTCCCGGTACCGGCCGGGTACATGCCCATCCTGCGCGACGCGATGGCGGGACACGAGATGCCGTTGGCCATGCAGTCGCGGTTCGTGCGGACCATGGCGTGGCTCGACTACCAGATGGCCGAGTCCGCCGTCGAGGCGTGGGATGGCCGGGGATACCTGGTCATCGTGGTTGGACGCGGGCACGTGGAAGGGGGCAAGGGAGTGGCCTGGCAGGCAGGTTTGGCCGTGGAGGAGGCGGTGCACGGTTTCGTGCTGGCCTGGGGCGGAGATCCGCCCTGCTACAGGGGGGATCGGCTGTGGAAGCAGAGCCTGTGGGAGAAGCTGTTCCAGTAGCCTAGAGGTCGAGCTCCAACCGCTTGCCGTGCTCGAGCAGGGTGCGCCAGCGCTCTGGCCAGTAACGGGGCAGGTCCTGCTCCCGTGCGAGGGCAGACGAGCGGATGAGTAGCCTGCGGGCCTCGACGACGTCCCCCGCCGCTTCGTGGACGAGCGCCAGATCGGCGAGTGCCAGCGCAAGGAGGTCGGCGCAGCTCTCCTCCGCGCTCTCCGCGCCCGCCACGGCCTCGTCCAGGCGGGACCGGGCCAGAGGGTAGTCCCCGAGACGGCAGGCGACCGCGCCCACCGCCCACGCGGAGGCGACAACCTGACGGGGCGTGCCCGACTGGCGGAGCCAGTGCAGTGCTTGCTGATAGGCCTCCAGCCCATCCTCGGACTGGCCCTGCTCGTCCAGGAGGACTGCCAGGGCGGTGTATGCATCACCGAGAGGCTCGTGGACCTGATGGTCGAGGGCGTGGTCGATCCCCCGCTGGAGCCACAGCTCACGCTCTTGGGGATCACCGTGGTCGGCGAGCAGGAGACAAGCATCCACAACCTGGGGGTGGGCACCCGACGTCTCGCCCCAGTGCAGGTACTCCAGCAGCTCTCGCTCGATGACCTCTTTGGGTCCCTCATGAAGCACCATGCGGGCGAGGACCGACCGGTAGCGGGCATGGGACTCCATGTGGGCGGGGTCCATCAGTTGCGAAGCATGCTGGAGCTCCTCGCGGGCCGCCTCCGGGTCGTGCCGGCGCAGGTGGCAGTGGGCGAGCATGGTGCGCGCCACCACTTCCATGGCCCGGTCGGACCGTTCCTGGGATCGCTCCAGCAAAACCTCGAAGGCGGAACGTGCCCTGCCCAGGCGGTCGGACTCGAAATGGGCGTCCGCCTGCCGGAGGAGGGAGCGAAGCGTGGTGACAAGCGATGGCAACAGAGACCCGCCAATCTCGGCAGAGGAGTATCCCAGCATATCCAGGAACGGCGCCCGCTGCATCGGAGGCTAGCGGGCCGCCTTGACCTGCTCGGGGAAGCACACGCTGTAGTCGTTCCCCCAGGAGTTCCGTGCGTAGGTGATGACCGCGGCGATCCTATCGCGGGGTGGCTCAGAGGTCCCACACCCCGCCAACCCGACGAGCGCGCAGGGGATCACCCTCCAAGTCCGCATGGGAGGGCTGCTGGCCTATCCCTCGCCGGGGATGTCCAGCCAGGACTTGTACATGTCCTCGGAGAGGCGCGCCGGGTGGCCCCGCCACACGACCTTGCCGTCCTTGACCACTGCCGCGGCGGGAATGCCGCGCACGCCGAAGCGGGTGGACAAGCTGCCGTCTTCCTTGGCCATCGGGTAGGTGAGGCTGTTCTCGTCGATGAACGCCACCACCTTCTCTTCGGTGGCCGACTTGGTGATCTTGGTCACCGCCACCATGTTGAGGCCTTGCCCACCGTACTTCTCCCAAGTGGCCTGGAGGGCAGGCACCTCACGCCGGCAGTGTGGGCACCAGATCTCCCAGAACACCACAAGGGTGGCCTCGCCCTTGTCCATGGTGGTCTCGCCCTGGTACCACTTCTCCACGGCGATCTGACCCGCATCGATGCCGATGACCTCCAACTCGGAGGACATCCGGGCCGAGGAACGCGCAGCGCGAGTGGTCGGGTACTTGGTGGTCAGCTCCTTGAGCTTGGCCTTGGCGCCCTCGTAGTCCATCGTGGTCACCATGGTGTTCGCCGAGCGGAGCAGTCCGGCCGCAGCCTCCTCCTGCTCCGGGGAGACCGCCCCAGGGGGAGCTTTCACCGCTGGCCGGGCCTCGGCCGCGACGACGCGTTTCTCGATGTCCCCGACCTTTGTTTCGAGGTCGGCGACCCGCTGCTCCAGGACCGGGTCGGTGCATGCGGTGGCGATGACTGCGCTGCCGATCAACAACGTGAGAGCAAGGTGACGCACGGGTTCCTCCGAATTGCGAGCATCGGTCGTATCCAACCCTATTGGGGTGCGCCAGCCCGGGCCTTTCCTTTCCCCGTACGGCGCGAGTCCCTCAATCCGGCTGGGAGGCAAGTACCTTCGCGGCCTGCGCGGCGCGATAGGCCTTGAGACGCTCGCGCAGCGCAGTGTCACCCAGCGACAGGATCTCAGCGGCCAACACCGCGGCATTGGTCGCGCCCGCACCCCCAATCGCCAGGGTACCCACGGGCACGCCCCCAGGCATCTGTACGATGGACAGCAGGGCGTCCAGACCGAGCAGGGTGTCCGACCGCATGGGAACCCCCAGGACCGGGAGCAGGGTGGAGGAGGCGAGCACTCCGGGCAGCGCCGCGGCCATGCCAGCGCCCGCGATCAACACCTTGAGCCCACGCTCCTCCGCCGTGCGTGCGTACGCGAGGGTCTCCTCGGGGGTGCGGTGAGCGCTGAGCACCTTCACCTCGTGGGGCACACCGAGGTCGGCGAGGGTGTTCGCGGTGCGCTTCATCACCGGCAGGTCAGACGTGCTGCCCATTACGATCCCGACGAGCGGGTGTTCCATCGCTGTTTCTCCTCTTGGGTCTGGCGCGGGAGCGGGAAAGGGAAAGGGAAAGGGAAAGGGAAAGGGAGCCCGACCGTGCGCTTCGCGCACAGTTCGGGCTAGCGGCCGTTTCCCGAGCCGACGATCAAGCCCACGGAGAAGTCCGGACGGGCGTCGATCCACCGCAGCTTCGGCTGTAGGAGCGCGAAGAAACGCCTTCCGACCCGACTCCAGCCTTCCGAGTACCCGACCCGGAACGCGACCATGGGGTTGATGGTGAACTTGTTCTTGGAGCCTATGGTCTCCAACTCGGAGTGCAGCATGAGCGCGGGCCCGACCGATGCCCCGACCTGCAGCCTCTTGCCCGCGATGTAGTCCCAGGTGGCCTGAGGCTCCACCGATGCGCTGTAGTAGAGGGGAACCGGACCCTCCAACTGCACACCCAGCGCGGCGCCGAGACGATGCTGGTCGCTGAACACCCGGCCGCCCCCAGCGTGCACGCCGAAGCCCACCCAGGGTGGGGTGTCCTCGGCGAAGTAGGCGATGGTGCCGAAGCTCATCACCAGGCCGACCTCGTAGCTGGCACGGGGCGGCATCTGCTCCAGCACATCCCATGCGGTCATCGGTGCTATCTCATTTTCGGCTTCGTTGGCCGGCAGAGGAGCTTCCTCCTCCGCCGCCCGAGCGAGGGAGAGGGGGGCCAGCGCCAGGACAACCCCGATGCACAACGACCGCAACCGAGCCATGGTCACTCCTTGCCCGCTCCCTTTACGGGAACGCCCACTACTAAATTTCGTAGCCCCTCCGGCCGGTGCAGACAAATCCGGTTGGGTGGACTAGGTAGCCCACCTGCCTCCGAATCAGATGCGAAGCACGAGCCCAACGCCGGACGAAGTTCCCTCCCTTCCTCGCCTTCTCGGGCGTCTGGCCATCGGTTTGACCGTGCTCTTCGTGGCGGTCGCTGCGCTCGGTTACGCGTTTGCGGAGCCGATCGAACGCGTGTCCGCCGTGTTCTTGGAGCATTTCGGACGAGCCGGGCTCTTCGCGGCCGTATTCATCATGGACGCGATCCCCTTCACCACGCACGAACCGGTCCTGTTCCTCGCGTACACCGGCGGGGTGACCTTCTGGCAGGTGTTCGGCCTCGCCGGCACAGCCTCGGTGCTCTCCGGCATCCTGGGATGGACCATGGGACGGGTCCTGGCGCGGTGGCGTTGGCTCGGCGACCTGTTCGAGCGCTCCCAGGTGGGGCCGTTCCTGCGGCGGTACGGCGTGGTGGCGATCGCGGCCGCGGCGCTCACTCCCTTCCCCTACGCGATCACCACCTGGGGGGCCGGCATGGTGGGCGTGCGTATCGAACACCTGATGATCGGCGCGCTGTTCCGCTATCCGAAGGTGCTCTTCTACCTGACGATCATGGCCCTGGGGTGGGAAGCGACCACCCCATGACCCGGTCCTTCAAGCTCCTCCGAACCCTTGGCACCGGCGCCTTCGGCTCCGTACACCTGGCCGAAGTGCAGGGTGACGAGGACTACGTGCAGCGTCTCGCGGTGAAGTGGCTGCATCCGCACCTCAAGGAAGACGCTGACCTCGCACAGCGGCTGCGCGACGAGGCCCGTCTTCTGGCACTGCTGGACCACGACAACATCGTGCGGGTGCACGGCCTGACCCATATCGACGGACGGCTGGCCGTGTTGATGGAACCCGTGCAGGGGGCCGACCTCGCTCGGGCCGAGGGCTCCTCCGTGCCCCCACGCGCCGCGGTGGAAGCGGTGGAGGCGGTCGCGGATGCACTCCGGGCCGCGTGGGAAACAGCGCCGCCGGGTCAGCGCCAGCCCTTGAGGGTCGTTCACCGCGACATCAAGCCCTCCAACATCATGGTCACCCCCCGTGGCGGGGTGAAGGTCATGGACTTCGGTGTCGCGCGAGCGACCTTCGAGACCCGGGAGGCCCGTACCCGCAGCCAGCAGTTCGGCACCGCACGGTACATGGCCCCGGAGCGATGGCTGGACGGGGTGGCCGAAGCCGCCAGCGACGTGTTCTCCCTCGGCGTGACCCTGGTGGAGTTGGTCACCGGGACCCCGATGGAACGCCCGCGGCTCGCCAAGGACGCCTACGCGGAGGACCTCGAGCGGAGCCTCGAGGGCCTGGCACCGTGGCCCACACTCCGCGACCTCGCGCGGGTCATGTGCGCACACGACCCCACCGCCCGCCCCACCGCGGCAGAAGTCGTGCAGAGGTGCCATCCCCTCGCAGAGGAGGTCCCGGGCCCCGGACTGCGGGAGTGGGCGATGGACTGGGTCCCCAAGCGATTGGGGGAGCGGGAGGGGCCGGCAACCGAGACTCGCGTGGTACACGAGGACGCCTCGGGGGAGACCTTCGCGTTTGTCCCCACGATAGAGCGAACGGTGACCCCAGGCTCGGCTCGACGTCGACGGACAGCGAGGTGGCTGGGCGCCATCGCGGTGGTCGCAGCCGCGATTTCCAGTTGGCTTGTGTGGCCGGAGCCCCCCGCCGTGAACGAGCCCGAGCCGCCACCCGTCGCCGCCATCGGGCCGATGGAGCAGGAGATCGAGACCCCCGCATCCGCGCTCCCGGGGACCGCTGAGGTGCTGGTTCCCTCCGTCGCAGCGGTAGACCAGGTCGCAGACGTAGAGGAACCCCCCCAAACGCCAGCCGCCATCCCCCTCGAGCCGTCGCCACCCGCCGCTGTGACCCCGGTGTCGTCGGTCCCGGAAGCCGTGGTGGACGAGCGAGCCTGGGCGCCGGTCACCTTCATCCTCGAACCGCCGGATCTGCAGGTCACCACCGCCCACGGCCCGATCCACAACCGGAAGGCGGTGGAGCTTCCCTACGGCGTGCACCAACTCACCGCCCGGGACGGGGACCAGGTGTGGCGTTGCACCGTGCTGGTCGACGATTCGTTCCCCACCTGGCGAGTGGACGGCACCAAACAGGGGTGTGTACAGGTCCACTGACGGCGCATCCGCGACGGCAACCGAGCGAAGAGGGCCCAGCTTCCGCTATCGTGCGCCAGAAGTCACCGAGGTGGAGGATGCTACTGCTGCTCTCGCTGCTCGCCGGAGCAGCCTTCGCCCAGGACCCGAACGAGCCGCCGACAGACCCGCCCGCCGAGACCGCGGCACCACTGGCCGCCGCCGAGGCCTCCCCGACCCGGCTGTGTGCCGATGCAGCCCAGGGCCGGGAGGTGGACGTCTGTCTGCAGCTCGCGGCGGAGCACCCTGCCCAGGCGGACAGCATCGCAGCAGCGCTGCGAGCCCACGTGGATCGCGCCGCAAGTGAGGACCGCGACCTGCTCCAAGCGCTCCTCCTCCTCCTCTTGGACGCAACTGGCGAGGAGGGGGCCCGTCAGCTCGGCGCACTGGGAGATCCCCGCGCCGTGGCCCCGCTCACCCACGCCGGCGAGAACCGCAGCCCCCGCGTGGCGGTGGCCGCAACGGAGAGCCTGGCCCATTACGGAGAGGGACTGGAGCCGCTCACCCGCTGGCTCACCGACCGCGACCTGCCCCAGGAGGTGCGCATCGCGAGCGCCCGTTCCCTCGGGCAGCTTGGGGCCAGCGAAGGTGCCGATGCCCTGGTGACCGCGCTCCGCTCCCGCGGCGTCCCTCCCGCGCTCCGGCAGGCGATGCTCGAGACCCTGGAGGAGGACTTCCCGGAACGGGTGGGCGAGTTGGAGCACCAGGTGAGCCGGGACGGCACGGTTTGGCTCGCCGGAAGTGGGGCCTTCGCGCTGGGCTACGGCCTGGCGCTCGTGGGGCACGTGGGGCAGGCAGAGCTAGCCGGTCTGGGCGCGGTCACCGGCGCGGTGGCCGGTGGGACCGCGGGCTGGGTTGCTGGGAGGGCATGGCCCATGGAGGCGGCCGACGCCGCCTTCCTGACCACGAACGGTGTGCTGGGCGGCACCAGCGGAATCCTGATCGGCTCCACCATCGGCCTCAACAACGCGCAGCGCACCGACGCGGCTTGGTGGGGAGGCCTCGCCGGTCAGGCGGTGGGATTCGGTCTCGGGTACGGGCTGCGCGGCGTCCATCCGGGCAACGTGGGCGACTCCATCGAGGCCACCCTGTTCGCTGGAGGCACCGCCATCACTGCGGGCACGATCGTGGACTTCGTGCACGGATGGAGAAGCTCGTTCGGCGACGGTCGGGTGCCGGTGCTCGCAGCCGGCCTCGGTTTCGCGGGGGGCGCCGCGATCGGCCATGCCATCGCCCCGAACATCGACGTCGCCGGTCACGACGGGTGGATGATCCTGCTCGGCGCCACCTACGGCACCGGGGTGGGGATCCTGGCCCCTGTCACCCAGGACAGGCGCGGCCTCCCATGGGCCGGGTTCGCCCTCGGGGGCATCGCCGGGTACGGCCTCTCCGGCTTCACGGAGCCCACTCCGGACATCCTGTTCGGGGGGACGGTCGGCATGCTCTACGGAGGGGCGATCGGCGCCGGGGTGGGGCTGCTCGCCGATCCGTTCGACAACTCCGAAGGGAGTGCCCTCCGAGGCGCGGCGCTCACCGGCGCAACCCTGGGCCTTGGCATCGGCGCCTTCGCCGGATGGCGAAACCCGGAGCCGGTGAACATCAACGACGTGGTGCTCACCGGCCTGGTGACGTCCTGGGCGACCTGGCAGTCGGTGGGGTGGTTCAACTACGCCTACCCGCCGCCCACCGTGGATGGGCTGTTCCTCATCGTTCCCCCCGCAGCCGGCGCCGCCACCTCGGCCCTCAGCCCGCTCCTCGACGTGCCGCTGATCTATTCATTCTCGGGGCTGTCGATGGGCCTTTGGGGTGGGTATCTGGGCGCTACCCTGGCCCAGCTCTCGGGAGGAAGGGGCGACGACATCCTTCTCTGGACTCTCGTGGGCTCGGACATCGGCCTCGCTGCCGGCATCGGCCTCGCGGCTCCCCCCATCACCATCCCCCCCCTGGTCCTCGGCATCGCCGACGCGGGCGCGGTGGGTGGCGGCGCGATGTTCGCGCTCGGCGCCAGCTTCTTCGTCGATCCGCGCGCGCCCCGGGGTGTGGACACCATCCTCGGGGCCTCCGTGGGTGGGATGGTGGTCGGGTTCGCCGGCGGGGCGCTCCTGGGCAGCGTCCTCCACCGGTCGGGCCGGACGCGGGACGTGGCGCTCGCGCTCCCCATCCCGGGACTGCCCGAGCTTCCGGGGCGCTGGCTCCTCATGCCCGCCGCCTTCCCAGGTGAGGAGGCCACCACCTACGGGGC
>JAFDJI010000422.1 GCA_019307545.1 Deltaproteobacteria bacterium
AAGCCGAGCGAGAAGCCCGTCAGCGCAAGGCGTCCTAGAGCACCTCGACCAGGGCCTCCCTCGTCAGCCGCACGAACCGCTCCCGCCACCCCGGGTCCTCCACCAGGTCCTGTCTGACCTCTAGTTCCAGAGCCGCCCGGCCGTGGCGGTCCGCGTGGTGCTGGGCGGAGAACATCATCCCGTGGCGCCCGGAGTAGGGCTCGTTGGGGCGCGCCCCCACGCCACGCGCCACGAGCGCGCGGGTCACTTCCGACGCCATCCCCTCGTCGCGGTCGAACAGAACACCCACCTCGAGGTGGCGACGTTCACCCTCGAACACCGGGGTGAAGGTGTGTACCGCGAGCACCGCCGCTCCCGGGCGCGCCGCCACCGCCGCCTCCAGGCGCTCATGGTACGGATGGTAGAACCGGTCCACCCGGGCCGCCCGCTCCAGGTCGGTGAGCTTCCGGTTGAGGTCGACGGGGCGCCCTTCCGCGACCCGGCGGAACAGGGTGGGAGAATCCAGGACGCGGTTCGGGTCGCAGATCAGCCGGGAGAAATTCGCAAACACCGCGGGGCAGCCCAGCGCAGTTGCCAGGTCGCGCGCCAACTCCGCAGCGCCGATGTCGTAGCACCAGTGCGTTCCCACCAGCCAGGCATCCACGCTGGACCAGCGATAGCCATCCGGCAGCTCCACGGAGGCGTGCTCACAGCTCAACACCACCGGCGCCGTGCCGTTGTCCACGTCATACGCTTCCCAGGCCGCCGTGCGCCCGGTCTGGTGGAGCCGCCCCTTCATGGGCGTGGAGTAACGCTCAGGGCCCGGGGTTGCTCTCCGAACAGGGCGTGGCGCCGCAGTGGTGGACCACCGTCCCCTCGGCTCCCGGGGTGAGGAAGTCGATCGCCTGCAGACGCGTCCCGGACCACTGTCGTGGGTTGGCGTGTGCGCCGCTCCAGGGCGCGGGCCGGTTCACGTCCTCCGGGTCGCCAAACTCAGGGTCGAACTGGGTCACCGCGCTGGAGCCCGCGGGGAGGGGGCCCGCACTCGAGTCGAACCGCCAGGGCACCCGGACGGCAGGTTCCAGCACCGGCAGCCCCACTGAGCGGGCCAGCGCCTCGGTGGTGAGGTTGGGCACCTGCTCGTCGCCCATGCACTCCTGCCACATCACCGGCACGCGGGTCAGGTCGTCCACGTAGGACATGGGGTCCACCGGGTCCCAGAAGAGCTGGGAGGCAGCGTACAGTAATTGGCGTTCGGCGGGGTCCGGGACAGTCTCCCCGACCACGAACTCGAAGGCGATCCAGTGCAGGGAGCGCTCCAGCATGGTGGACCAACTGCTCCCTCCGGCATGGAACACCGCCGCATCCACGTCCGCCCCCGCCCCGACCAGCACCGCCCCCTCGATGCCACCGAGGGAGATCCCGTAGTACAGCAGGTGGTCCGAATCCGGCAGCCGTTGCCCGCTGGCTCCCTGAAACACCGGGTCGTCGAACAACGTCCCATCCCGCACCATCGCGACCAGGGTCCGCGCGTTGACCTGTGACTGGACCAGGTGATCCGGCACGGAGTGCATTGCGTTGAAGTCCCGGGCGACCTGAAGCACCTCCAGGCGGTCGGTGTCGGTCAATCCGACCCACTTGGAGGCCACCACGATGAAACCAGCCTCCTCGGCCAGGGCGAGCACCCCGTCGTCGTCGTCCATGTCGTCGAGGTACAGGACGGGCTGACCGAAGATCCCGTGGCCAAACATCAGCACCGGCACCGAGTCCGCCGGGGCGTCCTTCACCGACTCCGGGATGTGGACGTACAGGTAGCTGGTGTCGGTTCCAACCTGGGTGACGCTCCCATCGTCGCCGACGTCCAGGAACATCCCGTCCACGAGGAAATCCTGCACCCCGAAGGTGCCCTCGGCGGCCCGCCAGGTGAAGGGCGCGACCCGATCGCCCTCGTCCTTGTCGCGGATCCGACCGAAGATCCAGGTGTTCGGGGGGTCCACCTGGGCCAGGGCAGAGCGTAGGGGCGCGGTGCCGTCAGCGACCGGGAAGTCCCAGGCGAGCGCGACGTCGTCGGGATCCACCCCCAACGCCTCCAGCCGATCCACCAGATCGCGGTAGTGCGCTGCGACATCCTCCAAGTCTTCCGGGGGACGCCTCCCCAGTAGGGCGTCGAAGCGGGCGGGGCGGGGTGCGAGGTCGGTGGTCACCACCACTGCCACGTCGTGGCCCACCTCCAACGCCTCCAAGGGCCGAACCAGGAGCACCGGGTCGATCGCGTCCGGGTGCGCATCCAGCTCGGCCATCACCCCGAGGAACCGATCTTCGTCCAAGTCCACCAGGAGCACGGGCCCCTCGCCTGGCGCCAGGTCGCGCCAGTCCATGGGCAGCACCGTGGGATCGATCTCATCGAGGCGGAGGACGGAGACCTGGGCGGGAGAGAACCCCGGTCGCCACGCCATCCGATCCACGGGGAGCTCGCTGCCCGCCTCCGGGATGGGGAAGTCCGCCGGAACGCCGATCGTGCCATCCACGATGTGGAAGCGGGTGGGGAATGGGTTGAGGAGCGAGTCGCCGATCAGGCCCTCGCCTTCGAGGTCGCTCCGGTTGCCATTGCAGGCGACCAACAGGGGTAGGAGCAGCAGCGCGCGGGCGTTCATGGGCTCCTCGGGGAACAGCGGCTGGTAACACGGGTCAACCGGACAGCCCGTCCCGCTCCAGATCCTCAAGGGCCCTGAGCAGATCGGCCTCGTCGAGGTCACCCTCGGCGAACCGGTCCACCAACCCCTGCAGGGCCGACAGCTGGCGGCGGAGCGCGGCACGGCTGCGGTGGGCGCGCTCGGAGAGCGCGTGGATGCGTGCTGCGGCTTCCTCCCCGGGCCAGGGCACCGGGGTGGCGAGCACCGTCGAAGGGGCGGTGCGGGGCCGGGTCTGACCGCCGGTCACCGGGAGGCGGGCCCGCCAGGAAGGCGTTCGCAGCGCATGGAGCAGGTAGTGGGGCCACCGCTCGGCGATGAGTGGGATCCACTCGGTGCTGCCCACCAAGGGACCCTCCAGATCGGGGGGTCGATAGACCACCGCCACGTTCCCCAGGGCGGGACGCAACCGCGACACGAGCAGATCTCCATCCCCGAGCACCGCCTTCTGCCCGCGAACCTCTTCTCCGCGGACCCGACGCACCGCGACCTCCCCGGACCCCTTGTCGGCATCCGCCAACTCCACCAACCCCACCTCGCTCCCCTGGTCGCGCGAGGGCACGGTGCGGTCGACGCGCGAGCGGACCAATGCACCCAATGGGCGAGAGGAAACCCGGAGGCCCTTTGGGGTCGGAGTCCACTGGTCCGCGGGCAGCGGGGTCCACCCGTGGCCGCAACGCAGCCGCTGGACCTCGGTGGTGGACGTGGGGCGGAGATGGGTGGACCGCACGTCGTAGCCGGGATCGTCGAGGGTCGCCCATAGGGTGGGGGCCTCGCGACAGGGCTTGCGGCGAAGCCACAGCAGGCACGCGCGTCCCGCGGCCCCCCCGAAGGGGCGGAACACACCCTCGGGCAGCGCACACACCGCCTCCCGTACCCAGGTAGCGTCGATCCGCGCTCGCAAAGGCGACGACGAGGCGTTCACCAGCACACTCCAGGGCAGCACCACCCCCGCCCGTCCGCCGGGTCGCACCCACCGCTCCACGGCTTCCACGAACAGCCAGTCGGAGAGCACGCGACCCCTGCCCTTCCCGAGATCGTACCGGGCCAACACGGCGGGATCCCGAATCTCGACCGAGAACGGAGGGTTGGCGACCACCACGTCCTTCGGATCGGGGTCGGCCGCGAAGAAGTCGCCGCACCGCACCGTGCCCTCGAGCCCAGCGAGGCGGAGGTTCACCGTCGTGAGGTCGGCCAGGAGTGGATCTCGCTCGATCCCCCACACCCTCGCCCCACGGCGCGCCGCAGAGACCAGGAACGCGCCACTTCCGCAGGTGGGGTCCAGCACCTCCTCGCCCGGACGCACCTCCAGGCGGTCCAGGAGCAGATCCACCAGGGCCTGTGGGGTGAAGTACTGGCCCCGCCGGCCCTTGAACAAGTCGGCGAAGAAACGCTCGTAGGCCAGCCCCAGCAGGTCGACGCCGCCGTCGGTGGGGAGATCGCGCACCGCGTCCCGGGCCACCGGGTGCACCTCGACGGCGTCCCCCAATCGCTCCCGAACCGCGTCCAGCACGGCTTGGAATGCACGGGCACCGGTCATCCCCTCCGCCCGAAGGCGATCCTCCGCCTCCCGGAGCAGACGTGCCGCGCGAGGAGGTCCTTCCTCCTGCACGTCAGGACTCTTCGGGCACGCGGAAAGGCAACGCGCTGACCATGGCTTCCCAGCGTTGGGCGTCCGCCACCAGGGTCACC
>JAFDJI010000054.1 GCA_019307545.1 Deltaproteobacteria bacterium
TCGCAGTAGTGGGTTGCCATGTTCTCGCGCCGCAGCGCCTCTACCACCCGGATCACGTTGTAGGTGCCGAACTCCGCGGTCACCTGGTCGTAGATGCAGTCGGGGAACCGGTGGGCGCACCAGGTCCCCATGCCCCCGCGGATCGTGTAGGAGGTGGCCTCTGGCGCCCAGGGCTCCACGTTGTCCGCCCCAAACACGTCCTCGAGCCACCGCGTGCGCGGATCGCCCACCTCGCGGTTCGGAAACAGCTTGTAGGTGGTCCACCGGCCGAGCCCACTGTGGAGATCGACGTGGAGTACCCGTTCGGCCGTGCCGATCCACCGAGGCAGCTCGCGGTCCAGGATCTGCAGGGTGCGGGACGGCCCGGGACCCCCGAAGAACAGGCCCTCGGGGTAATCGTACTGGCCGACCGGCAGCGTGTTCTTCAGCGCCGGCATCCCGTGCTTGAGGATGGTGTAGACCGCCTTGAGCTTGAACGGCTCCAGCACGCTCGGCCGTCTGCGCGGGTTGAAGAAGTCGTCCAACTCCGGGTACTTCTCCGGCGACCCCTCGTACCGCTCGCCGGGGAGCAGGAAGTTGCGGTTGAGGTCCGCGTTGTCCTCGTTCACGCGCCGGACCCACGCGAACCCGTACGGATTGAGGGCATGCACCAGCAGCAGCGCACAACCCAGCGGCGGCTTCCACCCACCCAGTTGGTCCTCGAGCAGCGCCGCCTGCACCGCGGAGCCAAAGAAGCCCTCCACCCCGTGCAGCCCGCTGGAGACGATCACCACCCGCCGGGGCGCGTCGGCGCCCATCCGGGTGAGGTCGATGGTCAGATCCTCCCCGTCCGGACCACGCTGATCGATGGAGTGCTCCTCCAAGGTGCAGCCCAGGGCGAGCGAAGACGAGCGGAATCGGGCGCGCGCGGCGGTGTAGTCGGGGGAAAAGGCGGCGGCGTTCGACATTGGATCCTCGCGGGGGCGGCGGGGGACGGCTGGGGATACTATCGCGGCTCACCCCTGGGAGGACCGATGCCCGACCAACCCCGCGTCTTGATTGACGAGGAACGCATCGCAGCCAGGATCACCGAGTTGGGCAAGGAGATCCGGGCCGTCTACGGCGACGAGACCGTAGTGTGCGTCGGTATCCTCAAGGGAAGCTTCCTGTTCATGGCAGACCTCATCCGTAAGATCGAGGGGCCGGTGCAGTGCGCCTTCCTCGGGGTCGCCAGCTACGAGGGCACCAAGTCGACCGGGGTGGTGCGCATCACCCACGACACCCGCCTCAAGCTGGAGGAACACCACGTGCTCGTGGTGGAGGACATCGTCGATACCGGGCTCACCCTGGACTACATACTGCGCATCCTCGGCCAGCGGAAGCTGAAATCGCTGCGGGTGTGCGCGCTGCTCGACAAGCCCTCCCGCCGCAAGACCGAGGTGCTGGTCGACTTCGTGGGCTTCGAGATCCCCCCCGAGTTCGTGATCGGCTACGGGCTGGACCTGGACGAGTACTGGCGGAACCTCCCCTATGTGGGGATATACGACGGCTGACCCCTTCGATACCCTGGGTTCTCATGGGGTGGCCGATGAGGGTGATGGAGATGTCCCGAAAGTTGCGGAAGGGGGAGCCTTGAGCGCGCTCCGGCGGCCCTGGCTCGTCGCCGTGTTGCTGTTCGCCCTCGCGGTGCTCCTCAACCTGCCCTACCTGGCGGGCGGATTCCAGGGCGACGACCTGCTGTTCATCGGCATGCTCCGGGAGGATCCCCTCCGGTTCTCCCGCTGGATGGGCATGTGGTCGGTGGACGACATCGAGATGTTCCGTTCCCTGTGGTGGTATGACGCGGACTTCGCCGCCTCCTTCTGGCGACCCCTGCCGAGCCTGGTCATCGAGGGCTCGATCCGCCTGTTCGGGGAGAACGCCTTCCCGCTGCACCTGCTGTCGCTCCTGGTACATGGGGGCGTGGGCGTGGTCCTGTTCCTCCTGGTGCGGCGGGTGACCGGCAACCACCTCCTCGCCGCCCTGTCGGGGTTGCTGTTCGTGACCTGCGAGGACCACAGCCTGGGGATCGGGTGGATCGCCACCGTGACCGACCTGATGTGCGTGCTCGGGATCCTGGGCGCGCTGTGGGCCCACGTGGTGTGGCTCCAGGAGCGGAAGGCCTGGGCACTGGCGGTCAGCCTGGTCGCCCTGGCACTGGCCTTCGTGTGCAAGGAGAGCGCGGCGACCGCGCCACTGGCCCTGGCACTTCTCACCTTCCTGGTTCCCCAGGGCCGCGAGGAGGGCGAGCCATCGGTGTGGCGCGATTTCGGCACGCGGGTGCGGGGCTTCCTGCGCGATCCCCTGTCCTGGGCACCGGCGATGGTCCTGCTCGTGGTCTACCTGGGGGCCTACAAGGGCCTCGGGCTCGGGCAGATGAACAACCTCATGTACAACGACCCCTTCGGACAGCCGCTGGCGTACATGGGGTGGGGGCTCCTCTACCTGCCGGTCCTGTGGTTGGCGACGCTCACTCCGATCCCGCCCAGCATGGTGATGTTCATGCCCGCCAGCCTGCTTCCACTGGCGATCCTGGGCGGCCTGGCCTTCGGGTGCGCGGTCGTCGTCTGGTGGCCGTTCCGCCACCGGCCCATCGCGGTGTGGGCCTTCGCAACCTGGACCCTGGCCTTGCTGCCCCAGGTGGGGACCGACCCCAGCGAGCGGGCGATGTACTTCCCGTTCGTGGCAGCCAGCATCCTGCTCGCCCTGCTCCTGGCAGGCGTGCTCCCCGCGGCCTGGCAGAAGACATCGGAGGCCCTTCCCCGCGTCTCTCGGCTGGGTGGGTGGTACGTGGCGCTGGGGATCGCGGTCCCCGGGTTGCTGTTGTCCGCGACCATGCCCTTCGAGTACCGGACGTCCTTGGAGTTGCCCGAAAAGCAAGCCCTGACCGCTCTCCCGCACATTCGAGCGCACCGCCCGGACCACGTGGTGGCGTTGAACACCAGCGGCATGTTCGCCACCTTCTATGTCGGCGGAGCACTCGGCATGAGAGAGGGCAACCCCGTGGACATACGCCTCCTCTCCTCGTGCAACGGGGTGCTGTCGGTGGAGCGGGTGGACGAGGACAGCTTCGTGGTGCGCACCGACCGAACCGGCTGGCTCTCCAACCTCTTCTCCCGCGCGGTGCGCACCGTGCCGCACCTGCAGGTCGGCCGCACCTACGAGCGGGACCTGTTCACCGCGGTCCTCCTGGAGACCACCCCGGACGGCTCCGATGTCCTCGCGGTGCAGTTCGACATGGCCATCCCCCTGGACGACCCGCGGGTGCTGTTCCTGTACTGGAACGGGGAGGCCTTCGAGCCCATCGATCTGCTGGGACTGCCGGTCGGCGAGCGCATCCCGCTCTGGGATAGCTCGAACGTGTGGGCGTCGATGATGTGACCGCGACGGCTACCTACTCCCCCAACCGGGCGACCAACGTGTCGATGAGGGCGTAGTAGTCGGAGACCTCGGGGATGCCCCCCACGTCACCGGGCAAGCGCACCAAGGTGGCGCCCGTCTCCTCTGCGAGCACCCGCGCATGCTGATCGTCGTAGCACGACGTCACCCCGATCACCTTGGCCCCCGAAAACTGAATCGTCATCTTGACACCGTCCAGATGGGCCGCGCTCGGCGCGATCCCCGGACGGACTTCGATGTAGTCCACCACCCGAAGACCGAACCGGTCGATGAAGTAGGCCCAGGACCGATGGTGGAAGACCATCGACCTTCCCCGAAGGGCGGCACCCTCTCCCAGCCAACCCCCCAGGCGGTCGGACAGCCCCTTGGACTCCAGGAAGTCGTAGAGCTTGCCGCCACGGGCCAACCCGTCAAGCACATCGCCGCCCAGAGATCCCACCAGCTCCTCGCCGTATGTCCGCACCTGGACCTCGTGCCGGAAGGTCTTTGCCCGCTCCACGTAGGCCTCGCCGTTCTCGGGGTCGATCCGGGCAAGCCCGGCCGCGATGTTGTCGGCGACGATGGGGACGTTCAGGGGGTCGAGCCAGATGTGCGGGTTGCCCTCGGGGTGCAGGTCGCCGGTGGCAGGTGTGGCCCCGGAGGGCACCTCCAGCCGCGTGACCCCCTGACTCGCGCGTACGAAGCCGGGCTGCCCCGGGAGGATGCCCGGGTTTCCAGCACCGTCCAGGAGGGCCGCCGACCACGGCTCGAGGCCGAGGCCGTTCTCCACGTACAGGTCCGCACTGCCCACCTTCGCAGTCAAGGCCGGGGTGGGGGACAGGTGGTGCGGGTCCTCGGTGCCCTGGACCAGCACGGTGATCTCCGCCTCGGGGGCGAGGACACGGGTGACGTCCCCCAGCCAGGGCAGGGTACACACCACCTCCTGGGCGAGGGCGGGTAGGGAGAGGAGGAGGACCAGCAGGGACATCATCGGTTCACCCGAGGGTTCTTGAGGCCCGTAGCGAGCTTGTTGTTGACCTCGCGCTTAACGCGAGCTGCGAGGACCGCATCGTACTCGGCCAGGAAACCGCGAACCGCCTCGGGGTCGTGCGCGACCAGCTTGCGCAGCGCCCACGACAGGCCCTTCACGACCATGTCGTCGTGGTCGTCGACCAACAGCCGACACACCGCCAGGGTGCGCGGGGCGTCGCCGTGCCCACCATGGCTGGGGGTGTTGAAGACGACGGTGCACACCAGCGCCGCCCGGCGCCACCACCTGTCGTCGGAGTGGGCCCAGCGGTGGACGTCGTCGTCCCGGTTCTGCCCCCGCATCCAGGCCGGGCCCGCGAGCAGGCCGCCGAAGGCATCGACAGCCCCCCAGCTGTCCATGCCATGACCGAACGCCTCGCACTCGACCGCGGTGATCAGGCTCAGGGCGTTCGGGTGGTATCGAATCAGCTCGAACCCGACCCAGCCCAGACCATGGACCTGGTGGAGACGACGGGCGACCTCGAGGACGATCTCCCCTGGGGCATCCCGCAGCTGGCGCGACCAGGCACGGCGGACGCCACGGATGTGGGGTGTGTTGGGTGTCGTCAGCGCCTGGATTTCGGAATGGATCTGCGAGGCCAGGCTCTCGGGATGGGTCACTTGTGGCGGAAGACGATCCGGCCGCGCGACAGGTCGTAGGGCGACACGGCTACGGTCACCCGGTCGCCGAGGACGACGCGGATGCGATGCCGGCGGAGCTTGCCGGCCAGGTGGGCATGGACCTCGGTGTTCGCCTCGGTCTCCACGAGGAAGTTCCCACCGGGGAACACTTCCCTCACGACGCCCTCGATCTCGATCAGGTCATCGGATGCCAAACCTCTTCCTCCAGGGACCCACGGCTAACCCACTACCGTGGGGGCCGCTTCCCCTTCTTCTTGCGCTTGTGCTTGCCCTCGGGGTCGGCCGGGGCGCCCTCCGGGTAGCGCTCGTGCACCTCCTTTCGGAAGGCCTCGAATTCGCCCTCCACGATCTGTTCGCGCATCGCGGCCATGAACCGGTTGAACCAGGCAATGTTGTGGATGGAGGCCAACGACGCCGCAAGGATTTCGCCCACCCGGAACAGGTGGTGCAGGTAGGCACGGGAGAAGTGGGTGCAGGTGTAGCAGCTACACCGGGTGTCCAGGGGGTAGAAGTCCCGCCGGAACCGGCTGTCGGTGAGGCGGAGGCGTCCCGCCCAGGTGTAGACGACCCCCGAGCGCGCGTGGCGGGTCTGGATCACGCAGTCGAACATGTCCACGCCCCGAGCCACCGCCTCGACCAGGTCGAGGGGCCGCCCGACCCCCATCAGGTACCGGGGCGCGTCCTGGGGCATGTGTGGAGTGGTGGCTTCCAGGACCTCGCACATCTTGTGGTGGCCTTCGCCCACCGAGAGGCCCCCGATGGCATAGCCGTCGAATCCGATGGCGGAGACCGCCTCGGCGGAACGCTTGCGCAGGTCGGGCCAGAACCCACCCTGCACGATGCCGAACAGCGACTGGTCGGGTCGGTCGTGCGCCTGCCTGCAGCGCTCTTCCCAACGCGTGGTGCGGTCCACCGAGGCCTCCGCGTAGGTGCGGTCCGAGCCATAGGCGAGGCATTCATCGAAGACCATCGCGATGTCCGCCCCAAGCTTCATCTGGATCTCCATGGATCGCTCGGGGGAGAGGAAGGTCTGCTTTCCATCGACCTCGTAGCGGAAGGTCACCCCCTTCTCGGCGACCTCCTTGTCGAGGGAGAACACCTGGAACCCGCCGGAGTCGGTGAGGATCGGCAGGTCCACCGCCATGAACTGGTGCAACCCACCCGCCTTGGCGACCAGGTCTTCTCCGGGCCGCTGGGAGAGGTGGTAGGTGTTCGCGAGGAGGATCTGGGTCCCGGTGTCCGCGAGGTGGAGCGGAGACACCGACCGAACCGCCCCCTGGGTGCCCACCGGCATGTACACCGGGGTGTGCACCGTGCCGCGGGCCAACTCCAGGGTGGCGGCGCGGGCGTGCCCGTCGCTGCCGTCGATGTGGAAGGGGATCGAGTTCATGGCGGCCCCTTCACCCGCCGGCCGTCGCGCGTCTACTCACGCTCCAGGATCACGAACTCCACCCGACGGTTCTGCTCCCGCCCCCGCTCGGTGCGGTTGGTGCCAATGGGGCGGCTCTCGCCGTAGCCCACCGGCTGCATCCGGTGCTGGGCGACGCCGCGGGAGACCAACTCCTGCACCACCGTCTCCACCCGACGCTGGGAGAGCTCCATGTTGTACGCCTCGGAGGACACCGAGTCGGTGTGTCCCGCGATCTCCACCCGCAAGATCTCGGGGTGGGCGAGCAGGTTGGCGGCGATCTCTTCGATGAGCGCCACGGAGTCGCGCCGGATGTCCGCGGAGTCGAAGTCGAAGTAGATCTTCTCCAGGACCACCACCTCCTCCATGGTGATCTCCACCCGGGAGCCAGGCATCACGGCCACCACCATCTCCACCTCCCCCACCCCGGGGGGAAGCTCCAGCACCCGGCGCTGGGTAGCGGCGCCCTCGGCCTCGAAGAGGATGGTCCAGGTGCCGGGGCGGAGTCTGTGCACCGCCTGGCCGAGGGAGCCGAGCTGGATCGGGCGTACGGGCTCAGGCCCGATGAAGCTCACCCGGGCGTCCACCGGACCACCCTCCGGGCTGCGCGCCACGGTGCGGACGTCCCGCGGGACGAAGTCGAGGCGCATCCGTGCCTCCTGCCTGCCCTCCATCAGCTCCAAGGAGGTGACGTCGCTCGGATGGTATCCGCCCTCCCGGAACTCGGAGCGAACGCTGACCGTGCGCTCGGGCCTCTCCCCTCGCACCACCAGCTCACCGAGGTCGTCGGTGGTGCCCATGGCGACCCCGTCCATGGTCACGGTGGCGCCCTGCACCATCCTGCCGTCGGGGTCCTCCACCCAGAAGCGAATGGTCGCTCCGAGGCAGCCGTCGTCCATGTCCCCGGCGACCTCGGGGCACTTGTCGAGCCAGTCCGCCACCCCGTCCCCGTCCAGGTCGGGCTGCTCCCGCTTCCCAAGCTCCAACCCAACCCCGACCAGCACCTCGAAATGGCTGCCCGGGGTCTTCACCACCTCATGATGCGCGGAGAGGATGTGGCGGAAATCGCCGCGTACCCGTAGCCTCTCGGAGACCCGCACCCGCATCCCCGCTCCCCAGTGCGCGGCCCGGTCCAGGTCCCGACCGACCGCCCCATCATCGGAGAGGACCGCCACGTTGCCTGCCCCGAGCACCAGGAACGGGGTGGGGCGCGAGCGGGTCTCCGGAAGCCCGACCACCGCGTGTGCCCGCCATCCCGACAGCAAGGCCCCACCAGCGTCTTGGGCGCGGCTGGGCGCCAGGTCGGCCTCCAACTCCGCGCCCAGCACCTCCCAGAAGAACCACCCGAAGCGCAACCCAACCGCGGGCGCGGGGGACAGCGTCCGGTGCTCGGCGTTCACCGGGTCGTACAACTCGTGCTCCCCGCCCGGGAGGAACAGCCCACCGTACAGCCCGATCTCCCCGTGACCCGCCGCGAGGGCGGGCAGCGCCACCACCAGGCCCAGCAGCAGGCCGGCCCAGCGCCACAGGGCCCGCAGGCCCGTCATCCCCGAATCCTCCGCCGCCGCACCAGCAACAGCGGCAGCCCGATCAACAGCCAGCCCGGTGCGAAGCCGCCCACACCACTGCAGTAGCAACCGCCCTGGTCGTCCAGCACCAGGTCGGGGCAGTCCTCGTCCACCAGATCGTCACAGTCGTTGTCGATCTCGTCGTAGCAGATCTCCGGGAGGAAGGGGTGGGCGGCGCCGTCCTCGTCGTCGCAGTCGCCTTCGCACAACAGCACCCGGTCTCCGTCGAAGTCGACCTCGTCGGCGCCGGGAGTGCCGTCGCAGTCGTTGTCCAGCCCGTCGCACAGCTCCGGCATCCCCGGCGCGGTATCGGCATCGTGGTCGTCGCAGTCCCCCTCGCAGATCGACAGGCCGTCGCCGTCGTTGTCGACCTCCTCGTCCAGCAGTACCCCAGTGCAGGCGTTGTCCTTGCCATCGCAAAGCTCGGGGGCGCCCGGGTACACGGTGTCGTCCTCGTCGTCGCAATCCAGGGGCTCGCCGTAGACATCGAGGAGGCAGAAGCCGTCCTCGTCCAGGTCGCCACTCTCGTCATCGCCGAAGCACAGGTCGAGATCGTTGCAGATCCCGTCGAGATCGGTGTCCCCTGTCGACTCATCGCCCTCGCACACCGCATCGGAGTCGCAAATCCCATCGGCGTTGGCGTCATCGGGGTTGTCGAGGGGGCACGGGTCGCAGACATCGCCCACGCCGTCCCCGTCGAAGTCCCCCTGCAGCGGGTTGGCCTCGGCGGCGCAGTTGTCGCACTCGTCGGGGATGTTGTCGGCGTCCGCATCGTCGCGGTCGTCCGATCCCGGGCACAGGTCGTCGGCGTCACAGACCGTGTCCGCGTCGGTGTCGTCCGGATCGTCCAGCGGACAGGGGTCACAGTCGTCGGCTACCCCGTCCCCGTCGTAGTCCTGCCAGTCGGGTCCGGCGCCACACTGGTCGCAGCCATCGGGGATGCCGTCGCCATCCGCATCGAAGGAGTCGTCGCTCCCCGGACAGACGTCCGCGGAATCGCACACCCCGTCGCCATCGGTGTCGTCGGGGTCGTCGAGCGGACAGGGGTCGCAATCATTGGGGACCCCGTCCCCATCGTAATCCTGCAGGTCCGGGCCCAGTGGGCAGATGTCGCACCCGTCGGGAATCCCGTCGAAGTCCGCGTCCAGGCGGTCGTCGAACCCGGGACACTGGTCGTCGATGTCGCAGACGCTGTCCCCGTCGGAGTCGTCGGGGTCGTCGAACGGACAGATGTCGCAGTGGTTCGGCACCCCGTCCCCGTCGTAGTCCTGCAGGTCATCGCCCCCGGCGCACTGGTCGCAGTAATCGGGCACCTGGTCCCCATCGGCGTCGAGCCGATCGTCTCCGCCGGGACAAACGTCATCGCTGTCGCAAACCAGGTCCCCGTCCGAGTCGTCCAGGGCATCGAACGGGCAGTCGTCGCAGTCGTCTCCGGCGCCGTCCCCGTCCCAGTCGTGCTGGTCGTTGGGGAGACCGAGGCAGTTGTCACAATCCTCCCCCACCCCGTCGCCGTCGAAATCGAAGCCACATACCGGCTCGAAGGCCCACCCGTACCCCACCTCGTTGTCCAGGATGACGCCGGTGTCCTCGTTGTTGGTCTTGCCGTACTCCTCGGGGAGGCCGGTGACCAGGAACACGCCCGCGAAGTAGCTGCGCTCGAAGATGGTCGCTTCACCGGTGGAGGGCTCGGTGGCCAGGACGATGTCGCACGGAGGCAAGCCGCCGTAGTGGTTGTGGCTCGCGTAGCTCCCGGTGTAGGGGTTCGGCACCCCGGCGAACAACGCGTGCCCCGTTACCTCGACGTCGTTGGAGCTCGCCAGCAGGTCACCCGTCGTGATGGCGCCTCCGGGGACCACGTAATCGACGGCGCCCGTCGGTTCGGCACCGGACGGGTAGTGCCAGCAGCTGGAGTTCAGTGCGTGGAGGATGGCAAAGCCGCCGCGCTGCACCCAATCCCCAAACCGGTCCACGTTGGCGTTCCAGCTCGTGATGAAGGCGTCGCTCTGGCATCCGGACACCAGCACCAACTCGTACAGATCGAGGTCCACCGTGGCCATGTCCGAGGACCCGATGACGTCGTAGGGAATTCCTTGCTGCTGGAGCGCCAGCTCGTTGCCCGACGTGCTCCCTGCGGTGCCCCACGGAACGTAGTCACGGATGAGCAGCGCCTTCTGCGCGCTGGAGACACCGGGCACGGCGAGTACCAACGCCACGGCCAGCCACATGCGAAGGCACCGGACCCACATCGCCCACCCTCCTTTCCGTCCCTGCCCAATCATCCCAGACGCGGGTGCGGAGGTTCCAGGCACTGGCGCTCCACGAGCGGCCGAGATCAGGACATCAGCTGGAGCAAAACCCACGCGAGCGCGCCCCCAAAGCCCATCGCCACCGCCCACTGCACCCACCTGGGGATAGTCCCCGGGCCTACGCCCGGCCCAGTGGTCCGCGTCTCGCTGAGGCGGGGCGTTGCTCGTACCACGGTGGGCTGATCCTCCAAGGTCGGCACCCCAATCACGAAGGGCGCCACGTCCGCGGCCAGGGTCAGGGGCAGGATGTCCGGTGGCTCCTCCGCCAGCAGGGTGCGGATCCCTCGCGAGGGCACATCCTGCACGCCGTCGAACCGATTCGTGGGCGATGGCCGAGGAGGATCCGGGGAGAGCAGCTTCCAGAGCGTCAGACCGATCGAGGGCTGGGTGCGGCCCTCCTCGTCCGTTTGGTCGCCGCTCAGGCCCGAGGCGGTGGTGACGGACCACCGGTCCAGGAGTCCCCGCTCTCCGCGATCCGGACCGAGGTCGGGTACGATCTCGTCTACGGCATCGTCCTGTTCCCCGATGGTGAGCAGCGCCTGCTCCACCACCCGTCGCCCGGGAAGGACCCCTCGCACCCACAGCGCGAGCCGTTCCGGGTCTTCGGGGTCAACCCGCTCCGCCAGCTCCGCGGAGAGCTCCCCGGCATCGGCGTCGAGAACCGTGCTTTCCTGCCCACCGGGGAGGAGCGAGAACGCGGAGATCAGGTCCAGGCCCCGAACGCCGCCCTGACGCCCCCTTCCGATCAGCACCACCTCTCCGTCCACTCCGAGCATCAAGCGGTCGGGACCCACCCCGCCGTGGACCTGGTGTGCATCGTGGAGGGCGTGGAGCCCGGCGAGCGCCATGGACACCACGTACGGCAAGAGCTCCGGCGGGGGAGTGTGGCCGGACAGGCGCACCCCGCGCGGGACCCGCTCCGCGTACACCTGGCGCCCGTCCAAGTCGCCTTCCAGCACCACTGGAGCGATGTTCTGGTGGTCGGGGATGGGCACCGGAGGCAGCCCATGCCACAGCACCATGCGCTCCCCGGGTGAAAGGCCCGGCGCGGCGAGCTGCACGTCGCCGAAGCCAGCGGCCTCATCTCGGGGGAACAAGTGGATGCTGACCGCCCTCACTCGTCAACCTCCACCGTGCAATCGATACCACGCACGCGGCTCGCGCTGAGTGCCGCGTCGGCGCGGCGGACCACTGCTTCCAGTCCCCTCGTGGAGTCTGCCACCCCCGCTGAGAAGGTCAGCCTCTTCAAGGCGGGATGCCCCGCGCACCGCTCGCGTAGTCCCTCTTGGAGTTGGGCGACCCGCCTGCAGGCCTGCGATGCGGTGCAGCCGGGCCACGCCACCAGGAAGGCATCACCCCCGAGCCGACCCGTGGCGTCGTAGCGTCGGACACCCTCGCGCAGCTCATCCGCGACCCGGCGCAGTGCGAGATCCCCCACCGACCGATCCCACCGCTGGTTGAGGCGCCCCATCCCATCGACGTCGATGAGCACCACCGCGAGCGACTCCCGGGAGCGCCTCGCGCGGAAGAACTCGTCGTCGAGGCGGCTCAGGACCGCGGGGCGGTTCAGAAGGCCAGTCAAGGGGTCGCGGTAGGCGACCCGGCCGCGGGGCCGGTCCAATCGGGCGCGCACCAAGGCCGCCATCTCCTCGGGAGCGAGGTCGGGGTCCAGGCACGCGAGCTCACTTCCGACCAGCACGATGGGGAGGAAGGTCGCCACCTCGTCGGTACGCACGATGCCCACGGACTCGGAGACCGAGCCAGCGTTCAAGGGGATGCCCACCACCACGATCTCGGCTCCGAACTCGTGTAGTGCGGTCAGCAACTCCCTGGGCCCCGCCGCCCACCCCACGGTGGCGCCCACCTGCTCCAAGGCCGCATCCAGGCCATCCCACGCGGGACCCCCTACCAGCAGCACCCGCGGGGGGTCGGACATGCGCCGCTGGGTGTGGAAGCGGATCCGCCCGAGCACGGAACGAAGCGCCAGGGGGATGCCAAAATACCCCACCGCCCCGTCGCGGATCGCGGTGCTGCGCTTGGGGGTGTCGTCGGGGGGCCCCCAGGCGAAGACCTTTCCCGGGGCCTGCCGCGCCAACCGCTGCAGGGCGCGTCGTGGCTTCACCGGAACGATGGCCCCCTGCATGTCTTCGAACCACATCTTCTCCGAGAGCACCTCCACGCTCTCCACCACGTGCATCGTCTCCGAGAAACCGCCTTGGAGCCTCCCCAGCACCTCCCGATGACCCCCGGTGACCAACCCGATCGGCGGAAACAGCGGCACTGCATCGCCGATCCGCAACACGTGGGCGATCGCTCCGAGCAGGGCCGGCCCCGACCCCAGCTCCACCTCCAACACCGCCATGCGGGCAGCGTCCCGCACCTGGTCGAGACCCAAGCTGGCGGCGGTATCGGCCATGTCCTCCAAGGCGCGCTGCACGTGCTCCCGCTCGTCCTCGCCGTCCGTCAGTAGCGCGGCCAACTCATCGAGCTGTTTGAGCGAGCGGCGGAGGAACCCGTGC
>JAFDJI010000423.1 GCA_019307545.1 Deltaproteobacteria bacterium
GTGTCCTCGTCCACGAAGGTCCGCAGGTGCTCGCTGGTCATCACCTCGGTGGCCACCTCGTCCGCGGAAAACGGGTCCAACTCATCGATGAAGGGAGGCGGCCCGACCACCCGGCTCACTGGGGTGGGAGAAGGAGTTTGCAGCGGTGGTCCGAGCCGACGCGGCATGCGGACCGGTCGGCGACGTCTCTGGGCCGCGCTCCGTTGCAGAAGCAACATGGCCAGGGCGGCCGCCGCCAGCAGGATCAGCAACCCGATCAGGAGGATGATCGCGCCCACCAGGACGGCGATGACCAGAGTCTGGTCCAGAGTGCCCATTAGGCGGATGGTAGCATGACGGCATCGGGCCCAATCCGCGGTTATGACGCCCTTCCCTTCGAGGAGGCCCCCATGACCGCCGGCATCTTCCGCGTTCCCCAGCCCACCAACGAGCCCGTGTACCCCTACGCCCCAGGTGATCCGGCACGGGTCGCGCTCGAGGCCGAGCTTGCCCGCCAGTCGGGAGAGGTGGTGGAGATCCCGTGCGTGATCGGCGGGGAGCGAGTCTATACCGGGAACATCGTCGAGGTCACCGCCCCCTTCGACCACAGCCTGCTCCTGGCCCGGGTCCACTTCGCAGGCCCGGCAGAGATCGCCGCCGCCGTGGATGCGGCGGAGGCAGCACGACCCGCCTGGGCTGCCCTCCCCTGGGACCAGCGGGCAGCCGTCCTCCTCAAGGCGGCCGACCTCATCACCGGGCCACGGCGGTTCGAGGTGAATGTGGCCACCATGCTGGGGCAGGCCAAGACGTGCCACCAGTCCGAGATCGATGCGGTGTGCGAGATCGCGGACTTCTGGCGCTTCAACCCCTTGTACGCGCAGAACATCTACGCCGACCAGCCTCCTCTCAACAGCGCGGGCTGCTGGAACCGGCTCGACCACCGCCCCCTGGACGGGTTCGTCTTCGCCATCACCCCCTTCAACTTCACCTCCATCGCGCTGAACCTCCCCACCTCCCCCGCGCTCATGGGAAACACCGTGGTGTGGAAGCCCACCGTGGTCTCCTCGGTGGCGTGCTGGGGCCTCTTCCGCGCCCTCGAGGACGCGGGCCTGCCGCCCGGGGTCATCAACATGGTCAACGCGTCGGGCTCCAAGATCGGGCCCATCGTCTTCGACCGCCCCGAGTTCGCCGGGCTGCACTTCACCGGCTCCACCGGCGCCTTCCAACACATGTGGCGGACCATCGGGCAGAACATCGCCAACTACGGGACCTACCCGCGCATCGTGGGCGAGACGGGCGGAAAGGACTTCATCCTCGCCCACCCCTCCGCGGATGCGGAGGCCCTCGCGGTCGCCATCGTTCGGGGTGGCTTCGAGTACCAGGGTCAGAAGTGCTCCGCCGCAAGTCGGATCTACGTCCCCTCCAACCTGTGGGACGAGGTCCGCGACCGGGCGGTCGCCTTCATGGGCGAGATGAAGATGGGCGACGTACGCGATTTCTCCAACTTCGTCTCCGCGGTCATCGACGAGCCCGCCTTCCGCGGTCACTCGGAGTACCTGGACGTCGCCCGCCAGACCGCCACCATCCTGGCGGGGGGCGAGGCCGACGACTCGAAGGGGTGGTTCATCCAGCCGACCCTGGTCCAGGTCGACGATCCGAAGCACCGGTTGATGGAGGAGGAGATCTTCGGGCCCATCGTCACCACCTACGTCTACGACGAGGGCGACTGGGAGGACGCACTCGACCTGGTCGACAGCACCAGCCCCTACGCGCTGACCGGCGCCGTGTTCGCCCGCGACCGGCACGCCATCGACCAGAGCCTTGGCGCACTCCGCCACGCCGCCGGCAACTTCTACATCAACGACAAGCCCACCGGGGCGGTCGTCGGCCAGCAGCCCTTCGGCGGCGGCCGGGCCTCGGGCACCAACGACAAGGCCGGAAGCCCCCTGAACCTCCTGCGTTGGGTGAGCCCGCGCACCATCAAGGAGAACTTCGTCCCGCCGCACGACTGGCGGTACCCCTTCATGGGCTAGGAGACCGCCGCCCCAGGCGCGCGGTCTCCTCCCTCGGGGGATGGCCTTCCATGTCGGCAGCTACTGCACCCAGGGAGGCGGTAGCTCGGGGGATGGCCTTCCATGTCGGCAGCTACTGCACCCGAGCCACGGCGACGACTTGGAGCGCCAGCGGCGATCCACTCGCCCTTGCCCACTCCTCGAACGTGGGATCGTGGGTGATCTGGAGCCTCGTGTCCTTCTTCGACAGGTCGCAGACCGCTTCCGCGAAACGCCTGCAGGTGGCCTTGCCGAGTTGTCGCACCGCGTAGCTGCCGTCCTCGCGGGTCCAACCCGTGGCGATCGTCATGGAGTGCAGGCATCGATCGCGGCAGGGGTCCCACTCCTCTGGCGGCAATCGATCGGGTAGGGAGGCCACCGTCGCCAGGATCTGGCCATCGTCCTCATCGACCAGCGTCAACCGCCGGGAGCCCGCTTCGACCCGCTGCATGCTGATCTTTCCCGCCTTCCGACCGTCCACGATGTAGAAAGCCTCAGCGGGCAGTTCGACGCTCTCGGCACTCAGGACGAGGATGCCCTGGGCCCATGCCGGTGCCATCCCGAGAAACGCGGCGAGCAGGGAGAGCATGTGGGGACTGTAGCGCACGTCCGCTGGTGGGGGGGTCACCCAAACGCTGTGGTTGGCTCCCCGCCCCTTCCTCGACGCAATCTGCGGTCCATTGCTGTTCGGGGAGGTGGCTACGTGCGCTGTACGACCCTGGCCATGTACGCAATCTCAAATGCTAATCTCACTTCCCATGCGCCCTTCCACCGTCCCCGTGATCGCCGTGGTCCCGACCTGCGCGGGTCGTGAGGACCTGCTGCTTGGAAGAGCCCTTCCGTCGATCTACGCACAGGAGGCGGCTCCCCGGCGCGTACTGGTGGTCGCGGACCGGGATGTCCCCCCGGACGACCCCCTGCACGACCGCATCGCACAGACCCGTAGGGCGTTCCTCTCGCTTCGGCTGGGAGTGCAGGACTCCCATGTTCCCGACGACCTCTTCCCCACCGCGCTGTTGGAGAACCGACGCACACGGGGTCATGCCGTCACCGGCTCCGTGAACACCGCGGTGGACATGGCCGTAGCGGAGCATGGTACCGGCTGGTGGCTGACGACGCTGGACGACGACGACGCCTGGCATCCGCCCTACCTGCGCCGTTGCGTGGAGGCAGCGCATGGCGCACCCGGACCGCGACACATGGTGGCCAACGGACATCGCCGGCTCACCACTCGGCATGTGCAGATCCGTATCCCCCGCACCGACCTGTGCCCGAAGCACGTGTTTCTCGGGAGTCCCGGCATCCAGGGCAGCAACCTGATGGTGTCGGTCGACCTGTTCTTGGAGGTCGGCGGGTACGACGAGACCTTCCCAAGCACCACGGACCGGGACATCCTCGTTCGCCTCTTGGACGCCCTGGCCGACCGGCGGGAGGCGCTCGTTTTCGTGCGCGCGGCGCTCGTGGACCACTACGCCGACAACCACGACCGGGTCACCACGGGCCCACGAAAGCACGAGGGGCTCGACCGGTTCTACGCGCGGTACCGCCATCGGATGTCGCCCGAGGTCTACGCCCTGTCCATGCGGCGGGCCCGGGCGGTGTTCGGCTACGTCCCCATCGAGGGGCGCTAGCGTCGAGGGCGCGGGGATGCGCTCCGAGGTGATTCTGTTCCCGCTCGAACCATGAAGATCCCCTGACAACACGTTGCCAGCGAAGCTGCCAAACGCAACGTAAATTAGGGGTACCGGTCTTTGATGGGGGATCTCGTAGACGTTCCTTCTTCACGTGAATACACTGGTCGGACCAGTGGACCATCGGACGAGTGCCAAACATACCGCGAGAGACCCCATGGCTACCCTGCCTGAGCCCTTCTATCCCAAGGTCCAACCCGATCGGGACTCCGGCAGGCTGTCGGTCCTGAACATCCAGCGGACCTGCGTCCACGATGGGCCGGGCATCCGCACTACCGTGTTCTTCCGGGGCTGCCCCATGCGGTGCAGATGGTGCCAGAACCCCGAGGCACAGTTCTTCGCGTCATCGTCGTCTCCCGAGACGGGCCGCTCGGTCTCGGAGATCCTGGGCGTCATCGCCAAGGACAGGGAGTACTACCGGAACACCCACGGTGGCGTCACCTTGAGCGGAGGCGAGCCCCTCGCGCAGCATCGGGCCAGCCTGGTGAGCTTCCTCGAAGCCGTGAAGGGCGAGGGCCTGCACGTTGCCGTCGAGACCGCGGGGGATGTTCCCTGGCGCAGGTTCGAGGCCTGCATGCCCTACGTCGATCTGTTCCTGTTCGACGTGAAGGCCGTTGGCAACGAA
>JAFDJI010000424.1 GCA_019307545.1 Deltaproteobacteria bacterium
AGGACGGACGCCCACACACTGGTGAGCAGCGCATCACCCTTCGGGATGGCTCCCACCTGCAGACGATCGTCTTCACCGCGCCGTTGGTGGAGGAGAACGGTGAGATCGGAGCCGTTCTGGCGCTCTTGGCTGACATCACCAAGGTCAAGGAGCTCCAAGAGAAGTTCCACCTGCTCTTCGAGGAGGTGCCCTGCTACATCTCGGTCCAGGACCGGGACCTGCGCCTCCTGGAGGCCAACCGGGCCTTCCGAACCGACTTTGGCGACGAAATCGGCGAGCGTTGCTACCGCGTCTACAAGCACCGCAGCGAACCCTGCATCACCTGTCCCGTGGCCGAGACCTTCGAGGACGGGGAGGTCCGCACCCGCGAAGAGGTCGTCACCTCGCGCACCGGTGAGCACATCCACGTACTCTGCTCGGTCGCCCCACTGCGCAACACGGAGGGGGAGATCGAGTCGGTGATGGAGATGTCCACCAACATCACCGAGCTGAGGAAGGTGCAGTCCCAACTGACCTCGCTGGGGATGCTGGTCGGCACGGTGGCCCACGGCATCAAGGGGTTGCTCAGCGGACTCGACGGTGGGCTGTACCTGATGGACAGCGGGTTCAACAAGAGCAAGCCGGAGCGAGTGGACCAGGGACGGGAGATGATCCGCCGCAACGTGGATCGCATCCGCGCCATGGTCCTCAACCTGCTCTACTTCGCCCGGGACCGGGAGATCATCTGGCAGCCCATCGACTTGGAGGAGTTCGTCGAGTCGGTCCAGGAAGTGATGATGCGGCGCGCCGAGCAGGTCGGGGTGGTCCTCGAGGTGGAGGTCGAGCCGGGCACGCTGGAGGGCGATCCGCATGCTTTGCACTCGGTCTTCGTCAACCTGGTGGAGAATGGCCTGGACGCATGTCGCGTCGACAAGAAGGACGTGGCGCACCGGGTCACCCTGAAGGCCCGACCACAAGGCGACAAGGTGAGCTTCGAGATCGAGGACAACGGCCTGGGCATGGACCGGGAGACGAAGGAGAAGGCGTTTTCTCTCTTCTTCACCTCCAAGGGCGCCGAGGGAACCGGCCTCGGACTGTTCATCTCGCACAAGATCACCCGCGCGCACCACGGCACGATCGAGCTGATCTCGGAGCCCGGGGTGGGCACTCGTTTCGAGGTGACGCTACCGGCGACCCGACCGGCCTCGTTGAAGGGGGCCTCGGCACGTCTCGCCAGCGAAATCCACCCCGGCAGTGGTTCATGACCCAGAAGGGCGGCAGGAGAATCCTCGTCGTCGACGACGAACCGGACATGCTGCTCTACCTCTCCGCGCTCCTCGAGGACCACGACTACGAGCCCTCCACGGCGGTGGACGGGGTCCAAGCGTGGGAGATCATGCAGGAGGAGAAGCCGGACCTGGTCATGCTCGACCTCCGCATGCCCCGCCAGACGGGGCTCCAACTCTACCGGGCCATGCTGGCCGACGAGGCCCTCAAGGACATCCCGGTGGTGTTCATCTCCGGGATGACCCACTTCCGCTTCTACGGGGAGGACTGCGCCCCACTGCCCGAGCCGGTCGCGCGACTCGGGAAGCCGATCGACCACGAGGAGTTGCTCGGGGTGCTCCGGCGCACGCTGGGAGCCTGACTCCACGCGCGGTCCAACGACATCTCGGCGCGCGGACCGCGCGCAGCGACGGCCTACTGCTTCAGGGGCGGCTCCCCGAGGTCGCGGATCCCGTCCCCGGGATCGCCCATCGGCGGCTCACGGACGGAAGCCGCGAAGATCCGCTGGGTGCGGTGGTAGGCCAGCGCGCCGTCGATGAGCATGCCGGAGGCATAGCGCTCCCACTCCTCGAAGTCGTCCGAGGTGTGAACGGTGCAGAAGGCCTCTCCGTAGCGGCTGTGGCTCGCCACGAAGGACAGGTACCGCTGCCCGGTGATTCGGCTCATCTCGTCGGCGTACACCCTGGTGCAATCCGGAACGAGGTCGGCAATCCCCTCGCGCGCCATCTCCAAGGAGAGGTCGGCGTCAGAATCCTCGATCTCCCAGGCTTCGGTGTTGAGCACGTCCTCGCAGACCAGGGTGCCCTGGTTGTCCACGATCCGGGTGTGCTCCACCCCGACCCACACCGAGTCGCGGTCGGCGGGGTTCAGGCGTTCGAAGTCCCCGAAGACCCGCAAGGTGTACTCGGGCTCGAACGCGGATGAATTGGTGGGCTCGGTGCAGCCACCGGCCGCAATCAGCACGACCAGCGAAACGATGAACGGTCGCATGTCTTCCTCCAGGTTCACGGGTGCCCGGCGGTTCCCCGCCGGCTGCCCTACCCGTGTCGACGGGGAGAGAGAGATCACGGAAAGTCGGTCACTTTACTTCACGCCGCGCAGCAGGATGTCATCCGTTCGTGGCCTACTCGCCCCAGAGTCGCTCACAGTCCGCGAGCACGTCGGAGGGGTGGGTGCCGATGTTCAGGCCGACGTCGTACTGGAGGAGCAGGTTGCCCTCGCCGTCGAGCAGCCGGGTCTCCCGGGACGCGGTTCGTTGCCCCACATCGGAGGCGGCACCGTAGTACAGCGCCATCGTGCGGCGCTCGTCACTCCACAACTCGAAGGTGAACCCCTTTTTCTCCGCCCACGCGGCGTTCTTCTCCGGCGCATCGAAGCTCACCCCGACGATGCGGACACCCAGCGCGTCGAACTGTTCCTGGAGGTCGCGGTACCCGCAACCCTCGATGGTTCAACCAGGGGTGCTGGCTTTTGGGTAGAACCACAGCGCGGTGGGCTTTCCGAGCAGGTCCGCGGCGGTGCGCTGCACACCGGTGTGGCTGGTGACCGTGAACTCCGCGGGACCGCGCGGGGTGGCGGGCAGGGTGCCGACCATCGCCGACCAGTCGATGTCGGCTGGCGCGTAGGTGGGCGCCACGGCCACCGGCTTGTCGGCGCGGGCGCCACAGCCGGCGCCGAGGAGCAGCAGGGCGAGGATTGCGGAACGCACGGGAGACCTCCGGGGTACGAACGCTGTCAGCCTATCCCCTCCGCGACGCGGTAGGCTCGGCGCTGGCGAGTTGGCGGAGGAATCGGCCATGCAGGAGCGAGAACTCTCGGAGCCCGTCGACCTCTGCCTCCCCGACGGGCGCCTGAACCCCGATGCGGTCGGCTGGTCCCGCCAACCGCTGCACCGGTGCAACCTCTCCGGCCCCTGGGGACGCCAGAAGCGGTGGGACTACTGGTGCGTCACCGCGCCGACCCACCTGTTGTCCCTGACCATCGCGAACTTCGACTACCTTGGGCTCGCGAGCGCCCTGTTCCTGGACCTGGAGACCGGGGAGCGGGTGGAGAAGGCCGCGACGGTGCCCTTCGCGCGCGGGTTCTCGCAACCGGACCAGGTCGCCGGCGCCGACATCGCGGTCCAGGCCTTCGGCCTCTCGATCGAGATCCGCGAGGAAGCGGAAACCACCAGGCTCCGCGTCCGCTCCAAGGCGCTGGAGGCGGACGTCGCCGTCGCGAAACCACCTGGACACGAGACCCTCAGCGTGGTCGTCCCGTGGGGCGAACGGCGGTTTCAGTACACCAGCAAGCACAACACCCGCCCGGCGGAGGGGTCGGTGACCACCGCCGGAAAGGAGTACCGATTCGGAGGGGACTCGCCCGCCTTTGGCTGCCTCGACTACGGGCGCGGGGTGTGGCCCTACCGCACCGTCTGGAACTGGGCCTCCGCCTCGGGCGTGCAGGGGGATCGCACCATCGGGCTCCAGTTCGGCGGGAAGTGGACCGACGGCACCGGGTCCACCGAGAACGGGCTCTGCATCGACGGCCGCCTCCACAAGATCAGCGAGGACGTGGCCTTCGAGTACGACCGGCGCGCCTTCACCGACCCCTGGGCGCTCCGATCGGGGCGAGTGGACCTCCAATTCACCCCCTGGCGCCTCCAGCAAATGCGGGTGCCGGCCCTGGTGATCTCGACCAATCTCCACCTGTGCTTCGGTCACTTCGACGGGAAGGTCCAGGCCGACGACGGCACGTGGGTCCCCATCGAGCACCTCTTGGGATGGGCGGAGGAGATGATCGCCCGCTGGTGATCTAGAAGGCCTCGTACTCGAGGCCCATGATCTCGAGCAGGTCCGCGATGACGAGGTCCGGCGACCGGTTGGTGTCCAACACCACCAGGTTGTCGGTGCCGTGTGCGCCGTGCCACTCGGCCAGGTACCCGAACATCTGCGAGACGATCTCTCCCGAGACCGCCACGTTCGCGGTCGCCCGCGCGATCTGACGCTGCACCGAGAGCGCCACCGGGATGTCGAGGCGCACGTAGAGGTCCGGGACCAGCACGTGCTCCTTGATCTCGCGCTCGTACAGGTCGAGG
>JAFDJI010000001.1 GCA_019307545.1 Deltaproteobacteria bacterium
GTTCCTGCGCTTGATGCAGTTCGACGAGTTGGACAGCTATTTCGCGCCCCGGCCGGAGGTCATCCACGGGGGCATCAAGTACGCCATGAACGATAACAAGGTGCGCATCGACTACGTGGGCCACGGGCTGTCGACCATCGCACAGTACCTGGCGGCTCGCGAAGCCGATCCCGCGGTCCAGTTGGAACTCCTGCCCCTGGAGGTCCCCGAGGGCGGTGCGCCCTATCGCACCTCCTTCGACATGCCGTCTCTGGAGGTGGAGGCGGTTCGAGCCGAGACAACGGCCTCCTCCCTGGAGCAGGAATCGGAGATGGAGGAGCCCGAGGACCTTGGCGGAGCCGAGGACGAGAGCGGCGAGTAACCCAGACGCACCCCGTATCGGGTCAGTCGGCTTCTCCCCCCTCCTCAAACTCCGGGTCGGGGCGTGGGCCGAATCCGCGGAGCACTACGTAGAGGATCGCGGCAAACGCGGGTACCCAGAGGGCACACCCGAAAAGCCAGGGGACCTGCGGGGCCTCCGGGACGGCGGGGTTCTCGCCGGGCACTTCGGTCGTCGCTACGGGGTCCAATCAGCCTCTGGGATGCAGTGGGTAGGCGCGTGGCCCCGGGACGGGGCGTCCCTGGAGCTCCGCCAGGATCTCGCTGGGCAGTGGGAACCAGCGAAGGGCCTCGAAGTCGTCCGACAGCGGCGGATCCTCCACTTGGATATCCTGGGCGGCCGCGTGCGCGCCGGCGAAGAGGTGGCGTGCCGCGTCCAGGTAGCCTTTCAGCGCGTACTCTGGCTCGGTGGCGTGCCGGGAGCGGTACTCCATCTTCCCGGAGCGGTAGGTGATGTCGGAGAGCCGCATGGCCGCATCGGGGCGGCCGTCCCGGTGGCGCCACTCGCCCCCCCAGGGGTCGAAGCGGTACTGGGGAAGCAGCCGCCACCCCTCCGCCGCGATCAGGTGTAGCGCCTCCAGGATGTAGTCGAACACGGTCTCCGAGATGAAGTAGTTGAAGTTCACCCGGACCCAGCCCGGCTTGATCCCCTCGCAACCAGCGACGATCTCCCGCTCCATCTCCTCGCTGGTGATGAGGTCGATCCCCAAGAGCCGGTGGCCGTAGGGACCTGCGCAGGAACACCCGCCGCGGGCCTGGATCCCGAACAGGTCATTGAGCAATGCCACCACGTAGTTGTGGTGGAGGTACTGGTCGTTGTGGCGGATGACGAAGGACACGATCGAGAGGCGCCAAGCGTCGTGGTTGCCGAGGATCTCGATGCTCGGGTTCTGATGCCAGGACGCGATGGCACGCCGGATCCAGTTCTCCTCGAGGATGCGGATGGTCTGCCAGCCCACGGCCTCCTTGAGTTGGAAGACCAAGCCGGCGCGGATGGACTCGATGATCGCCGGAGTACCTCCCTCTTCGCGGTGCACCGGGTCGGAGAGGTAGCGGTGGCGGTTCTGGTTGACGTACGCCACCGTCCCGCCGCCAGGAGCGGTGGGAACGCGGTTCTTGAACAGGTCCTTCTTTGCGACGAGCACCCCGGGCGTTCCTGGCCCACCGATGAACTTGTGCGGAGAGATGAAGATGGCGTCCTTGTAGATCAGCTCGCCGTCGGGTTCGTCGTCGCGCATGTTCATCTCGATCTGCACGTAGGGAGCGGCAGCGGCGAAGTCCCAGAACGACAGCACCCCATGCTTGTGCAGCATGGCCGTGATGGCGCGGGTGTCCGAACCGATGCCGGTGACGTTGGATGCCGCGGAGAAGCTCCCGATCCGCAGTGGGCGCTCCGCGTAGCGGACCAACTCTCGCTCCAAGGCCTGGAGGTCAATCTTGCCGTTGAGGTTCTCCGGGATGGTGACCACCTCTGCGATGGACTCCCGCCAGGGGAGCTCGTTGGAATGGTGCTCGTAGGGGCCGATGAACACCACGGGTATTCGCTCCGGCGGGATGCGCTTCGCAAATCCGTAGGTTTCGTCCAGCTCGCACGGGATCCGGAGGCCGAGGATGTCGACCAGCTTGTTGATCGCAGCCGTGGCTCCCGAACCGCAGAAGATCACGAGGTCTTCGTCGTTTCCGCCCACCGCGTCGTGGATGATCCGCCGCGCCTCCTCGCGGAACCGGGTGGTCTGCAGCCCCGTCCCGGAGGTCTCGGTGTGGGTGTTGGCGTACAGCGGCATGACCTCGTGGCGGATGTAGTCCTCGATGAAGGAGAGCGACCGGCCCGAGGCGGTGTAGTCGGCATAGATCACCCGACGTGGACCGTAGGGACCTTCGATCACCTCCTCGTCGCCGATGATGGCGTCGCGGATGGTCTCGATCAGGCGGGAGGAGTTGGTGGGCATGCGGTCGAACCTGGGCTTTGCACCTCTGGTTCACCCTTGGCGGGGGAACGGACCGCAGCGGTGCGAATGCGGGCCCGTCCGGTGCGTTCGTGTGATAATGCGCCGATACACGTCTCCCGTGTGAGGTCTCGGCTTGAGTACCCCGTTCCTCCAGAGCTTCACCCGGGCGATCCTCCGCGCGCTGCTGTCGGAAGCGCTCATCGAGATCCAGGTGGGCACAGAGGAACTCGTGATCGCGTACGTGGCGGATTTCCTCGGCGGTGTTCCGGAGGGGGGCTCCCTGATCTCGTCGCTCGCACGCGGCTTCATCCAATGTCCGTACGTGGAGGAGTTGTATGCCGACAACGATCATCTGAAGCTGATGGTGCAGGGGCTGGAGTCCGCGGCGCTGACCTGGGTTGGCGAGTGAAGTCGGTGAAGGAGGCGATCGCACGCCAGACGCTGTTGGGGCTTCCCGTCACTGCCTGGGCCCGCCGCATGAAACGGGGTGCCTTGTCGATGGGCGGCCATGTGGGAGGGCTGGACCTGGAGGTGGGCGGGCTGCCGCTTCGGGTGGAGCGGGGGCGGGTGGAGCTCGTGGCTGATTTCATCGGCGGGGCGCAGCCCACATTGCGTCAGCTGGTGGTGCGTGGGTCCATGCTCGTCACGCCCGCCGGGCGGTCGTCGGTTCGGGGCCGGGAACTCGTGCTCCATGACCAGCGCATCCACCTGGACAAGGCGGAGATCCCCCGCGCCATGGAAGGGGTGGGCTCCGGTCGGTTGCTCGCGGGTCTGGTGGGGGCCATGAGCGATGTGGAGCTCAGGGCGCGTGCCGAGCCGGACGGTGACGTGCTGCTGAAGATGGGGCACGGGCTGGAGGTTGCGATTACCCACGGTGCCCTCCTCACGGTGCGGGGTGCGACCCGCGGCCCGGCCGATCGCCTGGTTCTGAGCCGTCCGCTGGAGATCGGGTTCGGTGGGGACGGGATCCGACTCAACCACGGGCAGCTCCGCTGGCTTTCTCGGCTGGCGAAGGTGCGTATCGACGGGGCCACCCTTCATCCGGACGGTTCGGTGAATCTGGAGGGCCGCGCAGCCCCCGGGTTCAACACCGCGGTGCAGGGTGGGCTGCACACTGCCTCTGCGAAGCTCTCCTCCCTGATCCGCCGCAGCCCGGGGATACGGCGATTCCTGCGTCACGAGGTCGGATGATGCTCCGCATTCCCCTGGCCTGGGCCGATGACCTCCCTTGGGGGTACTTCGTGCTCCAGGCGGCGCGCGGCTCGGTTCGGGTTCCGGACTGGGTGCTGCTCGCCATCCCCGAAGTAGTCGGGCTGCGGCTCGGGATCCCGCCGGATGACGTCACCGACGAGGATGTGGAGCGCGCGTTGCGACAGCTGCCGGCCGATCCGGTCCCCGTGCTCTCACAGCTCCTGAGTGCGGTCGATCTCGAGGTCCCTGACCCCAGCAGCGCGGAGCCACGGTTGGGTGCGGACGAGGCGCAGGGTTCCTTCCGCGAGGCGGTGGACCATGTCGCCCTGCTGCACGATGCGGCGCTCCAGGTACGCCAACAGTACGGGCCGGAGGGCTTCTTCTCGTCCATAGACGCCAGTTCGAACCAGGAGCGATGGGACGCCCGAGGCGCAGTGGCCGCGGTCATGTACCTGTTGGTGTTGTTTCTCGGCTGACCAATCCCAAAAAGGGCTACTCCTCCTCCCGGTAGAGGCTGAGCTGTCGTAGCCACAGCAACCCGCGCAACAACCCCAGGCCCATGATCACGCAGCCCAGGATTGTTCTGTCGCCGGCGATCAGGACCACCCCGAAGCTCAGGAACAAGAGGGTGGTGACTGCACCCACCATCAGCATCGCGCGCGGTGACATCACCTTCCTCCCAGCGCGCGGCCTAGGCCGTGCGCAGGCCCTCGACGAGGGTTTCCCACCATTGGCGCGCATCCTCGGCCCATGAGTTGGTCTGGGCATGGCGTTCCGGGTACAGCCCTTCCACCTTGGAGAGGCCGACACGGCTGCGATAGGCGGAGAGCCGTTCCAGCGCGAGTCGCGGGGCGACGTGCACCTCCAGGTGGTCCTGGAGGTGGCGTGCCCGGGACACGATCAGACCGAGCAGGGCGGCTTGGATGGTGGGGGGAAAGGACACCCACTGCTCGTCGAGTCCCACCGTCGCCCACTGGATCAGGGAGGCCTCCGCTGCCAGCTCTTTCGGAGCATCCAGATCGAAGGGCATGGCAAGCGCCTCCAGCAGATCACCGAGTTGCTCGATCCACGGTGCATCCGGAGCCACCGGGTCACCGCGGAGAGGCGGTGGGCTGGGGGTCGTGACCCGGTTCTTGCCCCTTGCGGCTGCCGGGGGCGGGGTCCGGGAACCGACGGCCCTCGCTGTCGCGGAGCGGCGGTCGGCCGCGCGCTTCCGCTTTGCGGGTTTGCGCGCCGGAAGGGAGTCCATGCCGCGTTCGACCAACCCCATGCCCTTTGGCGTCACGACGCGTTTCGGGGGCGGGGTGGGCGTGAACCGGGGATCGGTGGGATCATCGTCCGGCTCCTCGATCACGAGGGCGGGGACCTCGTCCACCCCGTCTGGAGCGGGGGCGGCGTTGACTGCGGTGGGCTCGTCGTCGTCGAATACCCCGGCCGGCGGGACGTTCTCGTGGATGGTGCGCCCGAGGTCGGCGTAGATGTGGTTCAGCGCCGCACGGAAGTTGCCGGGGTCTTGGTCCCCCACCTCTTTCAGCAGCGCGAGTGCGCTGTCCGCCTCGCGCAACAACGCCTTGACGTCCGGGTGGTCGAGGATGTCGTCGTTCATTCGAGCCATCATATTAGGATGACACGATGGTTGTCGCGTGTGCGGTAGGGGTTGGCCTTGGGTCGTAGGCGGAGATTTCTGGGTCCCCTGGAAGTGGAGATCCGGTCTTTGGGCAAGTGGGGCACCGGGTTGGGGTCGACTCCGGAGGCACAGGAGGTACAGGTCCGATTCGCCCCTCCCGGGTCTCGGGTGCACGCTGTACCCACCGGGCGGAAGAAGGGAGTGTGGACGGCGCGTCGCACGGCGTTGATCCGGCCACCGTTGGCATGGACCCCACCGCGATGCCCGTCGTTCGCGCTCTGTGGGGGTTGTGCACTCCAGGAGCTCCGGCTCGACGCCCAGCGCGTGGCAAAAGACGCCTACGGCCGATCCCTGGTGGAGGACGGGCTCCGTCGGGGCGGCAGGGACCTCTCGGTTTCGGTGCGGGTCCACGCGCCTCGCGGAATCGCCTCGCCCTACGAGTACCGCAACAAGGTGGAGCTTTCCTTCGGTCCGAGCCGGTTCCTGCGCGAGGAGGCGCTGAGGCGCGGGGAGCCGATCGAAGGGCGTTTCCTCGGCTTCCACGCACCGGGTCGATACGACCGGGTGGTGGACGTGGATCGGTGCCACCTTGTCGGCGAGTCGCTGAACCGACTCCTGGCGGTGACACGCGCCGTGGCCCTCTCCGAGGACGCCCCTTCACCCTACGACCCGAGGGATCACTCCGGGTTCTGGCGACACCTGGTGCTACGTCGGGGAATGGCTACGGGGCAGACCCTCGCCGTACTGCACACAGCACCAGCCGACGAGCGGGGCGTGGCTGCGGCCGCTCGGTGGGGAGAGGCGGTTCGGGCCGCAGACCTGGGGGCGAGCACCTTGGCGGGGGCGCTGTGGGTCGAGAACGCCGGTCTCGCAGATGTCGTCCGGGGGGAGGTGCGGGAGGTGTGGGGCCGCGACTGGTTCGAGGAGCAGGTACTCGGACGCACCTTCCGGCTGTCAGCGACCTCGTTCTTCCAGACCTCCACTGCGGGCGCGGAGTTGCTCTACCGCACGGTGGGCGAGGCCCTCGGTGAGGGGGGAGGCACCCTCCTCGACCTGTACTGCGGCGTCGGTACCATCGGCCTGGTCCTCGCCGATCGCTTCGACCGGGTGTTGGGGGTCGAGGAGCGTGCGGAAGCCGTCGCGGACGCCCAGGCCAATGCGGAGCGCAACGGGGTGGACTGGGCCGAGTGGCGTGCGGGGCGGGTGGAGGATGTCCTGGACCTGCTCCAGACCGAGGGCGCCTTGCGAGCGATCGTGGTCGATCCGCCCAGACCCGGTCTGCATCCGAGGGTGGCAGAACACCTGTCCCAGGCCGTCGCAGAGGTCCTGGTGTACGTCGCGTGCAACCCCGCCTCGCTGGGCCGTGACGCCGCGGTGCTGATGGAGGGGGGGTGGCGGCTCACCGACCTGTGGACCGTGGACCTCTTCCCCCAGACCGGCCACGTGGAGATGGTCGGCCGCTTCTCCCGCTAGTACGGACGGGTGATCTCCACCCAGGAGAACAGCTTCTGGTGCGCAGTGTCCTCCTGGACGGCTGCCAGGGTCCTCACGATGACGACATACGGTGTCTGAGGCGCGGGGACGAGCGAGAGTCGTTGCTGTTGGGGAGATGCGGCCTTGATCTCCACGAGGACCTTGGTCAGCTCTGGGGCGTCGTAGTCGTCGGCCGAGTCGCACCGTCCACCGTGGCAGGGAATGTGGAAGCTGTCGTCCGGCCGAAGCCGCTTCGGGTCCAGGGCGCCCGTGGCTCCGACGACCAGGTACCCCTGGGAGTTGATATGGACCTCCAGCACGCTGGGGATGGGCTCCACCGGGTCGGGGGGGCCCTTGGCCGGTGGGGCAGGTGCGAAGGCCGATGCGCGGAACGCGAGCCACGCGCCCATCGCCACCACCGGCACCAACACGCTCACGAGGTTCAGCAGGGGAGCCAGGTCGAACGGTGAGCTGCCACGCTCCCAGTCATCTGACATTGTGGGCTCCCGGGCGGGGCGACGTGGCGACCACGCCGCCAGTTCGACCGGACAACGGCCCGGAGCCCGAGTTGCTTACAGTCCGGTGGGGGACCTCATGGGGATGGCGTGATCTGGAAGGTGTAGACCAGGGGGAGGTGGTCGCTGATGGTGTTGTGCTCGTGGAGCACGCGGTATGCCACGGGTTGGACCCGGGTGCCGTGGATCACGTAGTCCAGGGTGCGATCGGGCACATCTTCTCCGTAGCGGAGGAACGTACGCCACGCTTCGGGCTCGTCACGCCAGCGGTCCACCCCGACCGGGTCGCCGTATCGATCCAGCAGGGGTTGAACCGGCGTGATGGCCTCGGGGTACAGGGCATGCTCGCTGGGGTCGAGACGCTTGGGGTCATCACCGGGTGCCAGCGCATTGAAATCGCCACCGATCAGCCAGGGGGAACGTTCCGTCTCCACGCGGGCCAGGTGCTCGCCCACCATGGCCACCTGCCGGTCCACGGTCCCGTCGCCACGGGCAAAGGCCGAGAGGTGGGTGTTGAACAGCACCAGGGGAAGGCCGCCCGCCACCGGCATCCGCACCTCGAGCAGGGCCCGCTTCAGGTTGAACAGCCGCCGGGCGGGGCTCTCCTGCAGGAGTGGGAGTTGGTGGCGCACCACGTCGTCGATGCGGTACCGGCTGAGGACCGAAAGGTGCATGTCCATTCGTCCCAGGTGCTCCTGGGGAGGATGGGGGACGTACGCCGCTCGGAAATAGGGTGTGCTCGCGTTGCAGGGGTACCCGGTCTCCTCGACCAGCCAGGCGTGTTCGTCGATGCGGGCAGTGCGGCGGCTGTTGCGGTCCACCTCCTGCAGAAGCACCACGTCGGGGTCCACCTCCCGGATCACCGCGGCGATGTTCTGGAGGGTCTCCTGCACCACTTCGGCGGGGACCGAGACGGCGTCTCCATAGTCATAGAAGAAACCCTGGCTTCTTCCGGCACCGAACTGGATGTTCCACACCAGGACCGTGGTGGGTCGGTCGGTGGGGATCGGGGTCGCGTCCGCCCGGCAGGTCACCGGCACCCGCATCCGTTCTGATGGGAAGAAGAACAACATCCGGACCAGCCCGAACCCGAGAGCGCCCACCCCGACCGCCCCCAGTGCCATGGCCAGCCACCTCCGCTTTCGGGAATTCGTGGACATGGGCCACGCATAACTCGTGCAACGTGACAAACCCTGACCGGTCCAACAGGCGTTCGGTGGCCACCTTGTATTCATGAGCGTCGCGACCGTTGCTGGCATCCCGATTCGCGTGCACTGGTCCCTCGTCGGCCTGATGGGCCTCTACTTCGCCTTCGCCCTGATCACCGCAGGGATGGCGGAGACCCTGGAGGCGACGTCCGTGGTGGTGGCCCTCTTCGCATCGGTGGTGCTCCACGAGCTTGGCCACGCCCTCGCGGCCCGCAACTACGGGATCCGAACCGCGCACATCACCCTGTACCCGTTTGGCGGGATCGCCGCGATTACCCGTGCTCCCGCCACACCTTTCCAAGAACTCTTCATCGCCCTGGCGGGGCCCGCGGTGAACCTCTTCCTGGCCACGCTCTTCTTCTCGCTGTGGACGGTGTCGGGCGCGTGGTTGGCCTTGGCGATCGCGGCGTTGAACCTGATTATGGGTGTGTTCAACCTGTTTCCGGCGTATCCGATGGACGGGGGGCGGGTGCTGCGCGCGCTCCTCGTGGACCGCTATGGTTGGGTTGGGGCGAGCCGGATCGCCATGAGGGTGGGTCGGATCTTCGCCTGGCTGTTCATCGGGGTCGGGTTGGTGGGCTTTGTGCCCAGCCTGGTGCTCGTGGGCGGATTCCTGCTGTTCGCCCTGGCTGCAGAGAGGCGTCGGATGGAGCAGATGGTCGCCCTGAGGCTCTGGCGGGAGCACGTCCCCTTCACGGGTATGGGCCCGGCGCCTGCTCGTCGGTGGTCGAGGGCCCGGGGCCCGCAGCCCTATTCGGGTTAGCCCTCGAGGACGAATGCTCGGAAGGCTGCGTGGGGAAGGGAGAGCGCCATCGACGGGAGCGCCAGGAGGCGCGGGAGCGCCAGGAGGCCGAGGCTCGAGCCCGCGCCGAGGCGGAGGCCGCCCGCCAGGACTTCTTCGCTACCTTCGACCCCGAGGACTCGGCGGACGGTCCCGCGCTTCCGTGCCCGGAGTGCAATGGGTTCAATCGCCGCTGGGCCACGCCCGAGGAGGCGGAGGAGACCTTGCGCGCCTTCGACGAGTCGTGGGACCTCGAGCACGACCCCGACGCGCCCGAGGACCGAAGGGTGGGGGTGTGCCGGGATTGCGGCACCGCCAGCGTAGTCCCCGACTTCTAGCCTGGATTGGGCGCCTCCTAGGAGTTGCCGAGCAGGTCCAGGTAGATTCGATAGTGGCGGCGCGCGTCTTGGAGGTCGCCCACCGCCAACCGGCTGTCCGCGACGGCGAGGTGGGCGTCGGCGTGCTCGGGGTTGTGGCTCAGGAACATCTCCAGGAGGTGGATGGCGGCGCGGTGGTCGCCGTCGGCCTGGAGGAAAAGGGCGCAGTCGAAGAGCAACGCCGTCGTCAGAGGGTCCACGGGGTAGGCCGTGTGGGCCAGGGGAGGGGCGGTCCCGTAGTTCGCGGCCCGCACCAGGTAGGCCCGAGCGACATCGGGCGGCGGGGTGGGGACGCCAGGGACCGCGAACGTAGTCCGTACCGCGTCTGCCGCGCCGTGGACGTCACCGTGTCCCCAGGACTCGAGTGCTTCGGCATGGGCCTCCCCCAACGCATCCACCGCCGGTAGGTGTCCCGGAAGGAAAAGCGCCACCAGGCTCGCGAGGGCGCACAGCTTGGACATGGGTGCTCCCAGAGGCAGTGACGACCTCGGGAGAGCAAGGGTCGTGCCGCACCCTGATCAGGCTTCCGGGGCGTCTTTCCTGGGCAGCGGGATCACGCGCTCTGCATTCACGAACGATCCATCTGTTGGTCGTAGATTCAGGGCAGCCGGTCCGGGTCCCCTACGGGATGGATCGGCGGGGAGTGGTATCGGTACACCACCTCCAGGTGCGCCTGCTCCTTCGGGATGGGCATGGCCTCGATACGGAGGACGTCGTCGCCCACCACGCTGTAGTTCACTGGCTTTCCATCGACCTGCACTGACAGGACGTCCTCCGCGGGCCGACCCAAGGGGAACAGGGGGTCCTGCGGTATCGAGCCGATCTCGGCAATCGCGCGGATGACCGCGGTGTAGTCCCGGGCGGTGCAGATATCGAGGGTGACTCCACCGGAGTCGTCTGCCGCCTGGTAGTAGGAGGCGCCGAGGTGTTCCCACCGCTCCACGCACTCGGTCGCCGGCGCGATGGCGTGCAGCCGGAAGGACGCCATGACGTTGTCCCGCTCGGCGAGTGCCTTCAACTCTGGGTACCCGGGGCGCCACGTCTCCAACTCGATCTCGGATCGGGTGCGTACCCTGGAGAGGCCGGGGTCGTGGGTGTCGGAGACGAAGACCACGTTCACCGCGGCGCCACGGCGGAACAGGGCCCTGCCCCGGTGCTTTTCCAACATCTGGAACAGGGCGGTGAGACCGGCCTCCGTGTCGACGGCGGTGAGCCCGATCTGGGTGTGGGCCACGATGCACGGGATGCCGAGGTTGTTGTTGTCGGTGGGTGCGAACCAGGGCGCGCAGCCATCGGCGGCAAAGCGTTTTCCGACGGCCTCGCCGGCCATGCGCCGGTACACCTGGATGCCTCGGCGGTCGACCAAGCGGAGGAAACCCGGGTCGCGGTGCAGCGCGCGGCTCCGATGGACCGCCGGGTTGAGTCGCTTCAGGTCGTCCAGACGAGCCGGTAGGGTGCTCATGACCGCGATGTGGGCTTTTTCGGGGAAGGGGTTGTCCACCGACGCGAGGCCCGCGAACCCCGCGCGGAAATCACCGATGATCTTCTTCATGGAAACGGAGTTGTCGACCACGAACAGGTAGTCGGACACCGGGCTTCGGGCCCCGCCGCCGAACAGGAAGGACTCGCGTCGGACGAGCGCGTCGGGGTCCTCCTCCACCAGCCAGGCGGCGCTCGGGCTGTGCCCGTCATCGATGGCGGCCAGGTTCCAGGGCTCGACCGGCTCGCAACCGTTCAGCAACCCGAGCAGGAGCAGCGCGACGACGTTCCTCAAGGCGACCTCCCGGGGAACATTTCGAGGCTACCCGATCGCCGTGACGTGGGCGCGTCATTTCCGGTCTCGGCCCTCTGTCCAGGCAATGTTACGCTACTGCGGTTGCCGTCGCGTCCTGTCGCGGGGGGGAGTTCATGCATCAGCCGCCAGAGCAAATCAAGCAGGTCGCCATTCTCCAGTTGGTGTCCGGCCTCGTCACCTTGTTCTTCATGACCTGTGTTTCCTGGTTCACCATCGCGACGGTGGGTGCCGTGTGCACCTTCTTCCTGGGTGGCCTCGGTGGTGTGTGCGGGATGGTCTCGATGCTGCTCATCCCCATCGGTATCTTCGAGATCGTGTCCGGGGTCATCGGCCTCACCAACCCGGAAGGGGCCGGTCCGATCATGAAGATCTGCTCGTATGTCGAGGTCGTGGGGATCCTGTTCGGGGGGCTGTCGACCGCGCTGGCTGGCGGCGTCTCCATGACCATGCTCAACCAGCCAGAGGTCGTGGCGTACCTCGAGGGGTAGTCCCCCAACACTCGACCTCCTGACATCCCCACGCAGAGGGGTCTAGGGCAGCGGGTAGAGCCCGAACATCCTGGCGATCCACAGGGCGAGGTACGGGCCCACCATCCACACGATGACCACGGTCGACAGCAGCTTGAACGGAATCCGGAACTTGGCCGGGTCGCGGGTCGCCAGGCGGATCGCCCCCAACAGGCCGGTGATGGCGATACCGATCAGGAGGAGTGCTCCCGCCGCGTTGTAGGTGAACGCCTTCCAGACGTCCCCCCGGACCAGCCACAACCAACTCCGGGTCATGCCGCACGACGGGCAGGCCAACCCGCTGACCTCCTGAAATCCGCACGGCCCCCCGAGTTGGCGCCCGAACAGGTAGCTCCACTCGCCCGGACCGGGCTGCACGATCAGGGCAGCCAGCACTGCGCTGGCCCCCAACAGCGCCATCAGCGCCGGTTGGAGGAGGCGGTGCTGCAGAGGCAACTCGTAGATGCGCCCCAGGAAGACTTCAATCCGCTCCATTCCCACACAGGTAATCGGGCACCGGGAGCGGGGGTAGGGCGAGGGCAGGGATTGCGTCCACCGCCTCGTCCCACCAGGGCATGGCACGCCAGACCCGCTGCAGGTCCTCGTACACGGGACAGGTGGCTCTCAGGCGTCCACCGTTCGGGAGCGGTAGGTCCAGGGACAGGCAGTGCAGCCCAAGCCGAGGAAGCGCGTACTGCTCGCGCCACTGGCGGTTCACGCGGGTATCGCCGTGTGCTGCGTCGCCGAGTATGGGGTGGTCCAGGTCCCTCACGTGGCGCCGCACCTGGTGGAAGCGCCCGGTTCGCGGCCAGACGCGGAGCAGGGAGCAGCGCGGCTCGCGACTCGTCCCCACGCACGCCACTACCGACAGCGCATCCCGCATCCTCCCTCGGTCATCCTTCATGGGGTTGTCCACCACGACCTGGCGTTCGCGTCGCCATTCTCCCCGTACGAAGGCCAGGTAGCTCTTGATTGCTTCTTCGGAGGCGAGGGCCTGCTGGAGTGATGGGATCGCCCGACGGGTGAGGGCGAACAGAAGGCATCCCGAAGCAGGTCGATCAAGACGGTGGATGGGGTGGACGCGCTGTCCCAACTGGTCTCGCAACAGCTGCAGCGCGTAGTGATCCGCCTTCGCCATGGGGGCCCGGTGCACCAGGAGTCGCGGGGGCTTGGCTACCACGATCCACTGCTCGTCCCGAGCGAGTACGGGGAGAGACCGGTCTGGTGGGGCGGGGGGCTCGTCCATCGGCGGCCCGTAGCTCACCACCTGTCGGTCGGCTACGGGCATGCCGAGGGGTGCGCCGTGCACGAGCTGAGGATTGCCCGAACGTGGAGCGGCGCGCCGGCTCGGCCGGAAGAGGTTGTGGTGATCGGGCTGGTGGGCGAAACGGATCACCTTCGCATCGAGGTCGACGCACCGTTTCATGGTGACCCCCCACCACCTTGCCCGCCCGGCCGGACCGACGGACTGTGGGGTTGGGAGGTGGTGGAGCTGTTCTTGGTGGGCCGTCCGGCGCCGGGCGGTGCGATCCCGTACACCGAGGTGGAACTCTCCCCCCACGGTCACCACCTGGTGCTTCAGCTCCTCGGAGTGCGGCAGGTGATCGCCGACGACCTGCTCCTCGGCTACCGAGCGCACATCGAGGGGAGCCGATGGAGGGGGGTGGCGCGGCTCGAGCGATCCCTTCTTCCCCCCGGACCCCCAACGCGTTCGCGATCCACGGGATCGGGGACGAGCGTCGCTTTCTCGCTTGGGTGCCGGTTCCCGGTTCGGCGCCGGATTTCCACCGGCTGCATCATTTCCCACACGTGGAACTCCACTGATTCCCAGTGGTCTCCCCAAGGCAAGCCGCTTAGATGCTACACTTCGCCACCGAGCCAGGAGGTATGTCGTGACGGACTACAACGCGATCCTGGAGCGCCTCGACCGACTGGAGCGGGAACTCGACCACACCCGTCGGCGGGCAAAGCTGTGGCGCAACTTGGTCTTGGTTGGTGTCGTGGCCGTGTTGGCCCTGCCCGCAACGGTCGGCGCCGCGAAGCTCAAGTCCTCGATGATGCTCACCAGTCCCGACGGTCGTCAGGAGGCAGAGCTCACCGCGCAGGGCCTGGAGTTCCGCTACGACGGCACGGTTCGGATGAAGCTGGACATCGGCGAGGAGTGGGACCGGTTCACGATGTATCGTCAGAACAGCTCGCCCAGCTTCAGCTTTGGCACCGACGAGACCAGTGCCTCGTTCCGGGTATTCTCAGGGGACGAGAAGCTGCGGCTGGAGCTCACCGACAACCTCCTCGACTCCGGCTCCGGCCTCCGGCTGTACGACGACTACGGTTACCCACGTGCCACCTTGTATTCCGGGCAGCGTGACGGCGAGACCGGGTTGAGGATCACCGACTCCGACCGACAGCCGCGAATCGAGCTTCGTTCCCAACCCGACGGGGTCGCGATGTTCCGCGTCAGCGACAGCGGCGCCCAGTCGGTCGCGGAGCTGAGCGTGCTGCACATGAGCGATGCGTCCTATCGCCAGCTCGGCTTCGTGCAGGAGTTGGAGAGCGACCCGATGGTGCCCATGGTGTACATGTTCGACTCCACCGGGACGAACAAGCTGATCATGCCCGCTACGCCGCACTGATTCCTGCCGGGGCGCGCTTCCAGTGCTGGCAGGGGTCGACGGCTACCTGGAGGTGCGCTACGCGGAGGGCGCCCTGAAGGTGACGGTGTGGCCCGAGCCGGGCGGCGGATGAGCGCGGTGCACGACTTCCTGCTGTTCCTCAAGGAGTTTGCGAAGAACCCAATGCGGGTGGGCTCGGTGGCCCCCTCCGGGGTCCAACTGGCGCGGCGCATGGTGCATGCGGCCGACATCCACCCGGATCACGTGGTCGTGGAATTGGGTGCGGGGACCGGGCCGGTGACGCGCGAGCTACGGGCAGCCCACCCCGAGGTGCCCCTGTTGGTGCTCGAGCCCTCGCCACAGATGGCAGCCCTGCTACGGCAGGCCCATCCGGACATCACGGTGGTGGAGGAGTTCGCCCAGGATCTCCCGGAGATCCTGCGCAAGTGGGGTCACGAGCGAGCGGACCGGGTGGTCAGCAGCCTGCCGTGGACCATGTGGTCGGAGGAAGTGATCCGTTCCGGCCTGGATGCGGTGGTGGAAGGCCTGGTTCCCACGGGACGGATGGTCACCTTCTCCTACGTGCACTCCCAGACGCTGTTGCCCGCGTCCCGCCGTTTCCGCTCGCTGCTCAACGAGCGGTTCGGTCGGGTGGATCGCACCAGGATCCAGTGGCGCAACCTGCCACCGGCCCTGGTGTTCGTGTGCGGAGAGCCCGCGACTACCAGTCCACGCACTGGACGGTGATCGCGAACGCGCCCTCCTCCTCGTCCTTGCCCTCGACCACGACCAGCCAGTCGGCCACTCCGGTGGAGGTCACGTCGACCACCTCCCGCTTGTGGCCTGGCTTGGGCCACATCTCGCAGTCCTGGATGCTGTCGTCGATGTGCGGGCAGTCGCCGCCCGAGTACTTGATGACCGCCAGGTCCAGGTCAGCGCATGGGCTGTCCATGGTCACCCACAGCCGCTTGCGCCCTTCCGGCGACTGCATGTAGTAGACGCGCTCGTCGCCGCCGTTGTGGTTGGTGGTCGCAGGCGTGCAGAAGTGCTTCTCCCAGAAGCGGGTGTTGAACTTCTCCACCCCACCGCGGGTGTGGCCGATGATCGTCTGGCCACACTCGATCTCGGCGGTGATGCAGCCGGGACCCGCGATCGGTCCTCCATCGGAGAGGTCACCACACTGCCGGCGGGTGATCCCCTCGGCTGGAGGCGGCGGGCCAGATGTCTTGCCCGGCAGGATGAGGGTCTTTTCCTTCGCCTTGAAGGTCATGCCTGGGGTGAGGGGTGCGGCGCTTTTGCCGGCGTCGGCGGTGGCATCTCCACCGTCGCCTCCTCCCTCTTCCCCACTCGTGGCGTCAGGACCTTCACCACCTCCACCTCCACCTCCGCCGCCGGCGATGGGGCTTCCGTTGCAGCCAAGGGTAAGCAGTACAGACAGTAGTAGCGTTCGCAAAGCATCCTCCCGTGCGGCGAGCATCCCCGAATGGGGCTACGGAGACAAGCCCACTCGCGCGGATAGGATCGACTCCTCCCTCAATTTGCGCGCCAGAACGAGGTTCAAGGCCTCTGCCCCCATTCGCCACGACCAGTTGCCACGGGCACGCCCCGGTACGTTCATGCGCGCGCGGCCATCCAGGGAGAGGATGTCCTGCATGGGAATCACGGCGGTGTTGGCCACCGAGCGGTAGGCCCACCGGATCAGGGCCCACTCGATGTTCCGCCCATCGGTACCCAGGTATGTACGCACGTGATCCTGGGTGGGCTCGTCCGAAGCCAGGTACCAGCCCACCGAGGTGTCGTTGTCGTGGGTGCCGGTGTACGCGACCAGGTTTGGACGGTGGTTGTGTGGGAGGTAGGGGTTCTTTGCAGCGGTGGCGGAGTCACCCCTGGCGAAGGCGAACTGGAGCACCGCCATCCCGGGGAGCTGGTAGGCATCCCGCAGCGCGCGCACGTCGGGGGTGATGATCCCCAGGTCCTCGGCGATCAGGGGCACGCGCCCGAAGCGATCCTTGAAGGCCTCGAGGAGCGGTGCACCGAGACCGGGAGTCCAACTACCATCACGGGCGTCCTCCGCCTCAGCGTCGTTCTCCCACACCGCCTCCAGACCGCGGAAGTGGTCCAGTCGTACCGTGTGGACCAACTCCAGCAGGGTGCCGAGCCTGTCCGTCCACCATTGGAATCCGGAGGCTTGGTGGGCGTGGTTGTCGAAGAGCGGGTGGCCCCAGAGTTGGCCCAATTCGGTGAAGGCGTCGGGGGGCGCGCCGGAGAGGGCGGCGGGATACCCGTCCTCGTCGAGGCGGAACAGCTCGCGGTGGGCCCAGACGTCGCAACTTCCCCCGCTCACGAACAGTGGGAGATCGCCCCAGATCTCTACGCCCCGGTGCTCGGCTGCGGCGCGCAGGCGAGCCCACTGCTGGTCGAAGAGCCACTGCAGCGCGATGTGCTGCTCCACGGGCTCCGCATGGCGGTCCCGCGCGTGTGCGAGGGCCGCGGGATCCCGGTTGCGTAACGGTTCCGGCCATCTCCTCCAGTCCGGTCCCTCGGCATCGATGAGGGCGCTGAACAGCCCCCAGTCTCGTGCCCATTCCCGGTCGCCCGACCAAGACGCGAGGTCGACCGACGTGCGGACCCGATTGGCGGCCTTGGCGATCACCTCGGGGCGGCGGTGGAAGATCTCGGCGAAGTCCACCCGGTGAGGGTCGCCCGCCGTCCAGGGTTTCTCCCGGTAGGTCAGCCACCCATCCTCCACCAGGTCGTCCAGGGAGAGCAGGAGTGGGTTCCGGGCGAGGGCGCTCGGAGACGCGTAGGGCGATCCGGAGCCATCGACGGGGTTCAACGGCAGGACCTGCCACACGGTCTGGCCTGCAGACTCGAGCCACTGCAGCCAGCGCCGAGCGCCCGGGCCGATGTCGCCCATGCCGTGTGGCCCCGGCAGGGAGGTGGGGTGCAGCAGGATGCCGGCGCGTCGCATGCCTAGCGCTCCTCGCCGCGGGGCAGGCGCCACCGGGCATTGGGGATGTCGCCCTCCCGCACCACGCGGTGGGTCGCGGTGAGGTGCTCCAAGACGTAGTAGACCTCGAGTGGGTCTGCGACCAGGCGCTTTGCAAGGGTGGGGACGTCGGCGGATCCGTCGCGGAGCGCGGCGCGGAGGTCGCGAGAGAGGTCCACGATGCTGCCAGCCGCCTTCTTCCCGGCCTCCACGCCCGGCTGGTGGTAGGCATTGATGTCGATCAGGTTGGCGTACAGCCCCACCGCGCGCTCGAACAGCGCGACGAGGCCGCCGAGCACGTAGGGATCGACCCGGGGAACCGTGAGGGTGAGGGAGGGCCGCTCCCGCCCTGCGAGGGCACGCCGGGTGCCGAGGAGGAACCCCTGGAGGAAGTCGCCCGCAGTGATCCCCGGTTCGATCTCGTCGACGCCACCGGCGCCGTCGTTCAGAACCTGGATGAAGGTCACGAAGAAGTCGTCGCGACCGTCTCGAAGCTGCTGCACGTAGGCGTGCTGGTCCGTGGACCCCTTGTTCCCGTAGACGACGATGCCCTGGTCCACGACCCGTCCGGCGCGATCGAGCTGCTTCCCCAGGGACTCCATGACCAGCTGCTGGAGGTAGCGCGAGAGCAGGAGCAGCCGGTCGGCATAGGGCAGCACCACCATCGCCCGGTCTCCGCGCCCGCCTCCCGCCACGTGCCAGCACCCGGCCAACAGTGCAGCGGGGTTCTCGCGCCACCCGCGGAGGCGGGTCCACTCGTCCATGTCCCGTGCCCCGGAGAGGAGGGCGAGGGTGTCGATGCCGGCGAGCTCGGCCGGGAGCAGTCCCACCGCGGAGGTGACCGAGGTGCGTCCGCCGACCCAGTCCCACAGGGGAAAGGTGGTGAGCCATCCTTCCCGGGCTGCGCGCTGGTGGAGGCGGGAGCCGTCGCCGGTGATGGCCACCATGCGTCCCGGCACGTTCAGTCCGCGCGCCTCGCAGGCCCTCCGGGCCAGCTCCATCCCGTTGCGCGTCTCCACCGTGCCCCCGGACTTGGACACCACCAGGATGAGGGTATGGCGGAGGGCCTCGCCGAGGTGGAGCAGGGTGCGGGCGATGCCATCGGGATCCGTGTTGTCCAGGAAGTGGGTCTGCAGGCCGTCGGGACCGGGGTTCAGCGCATCGACGAGGAGCGCGGGTCCGAGGGCGCTGCCCCCGATCCCGATGTGGAGGAGATCGGAGAACGGTTCGCCGTCGGGTGCCCTCACCGCCCCAGATCGGACCTTGCTGGCGAAGGTCCGCACCGCTTCCGCGGTCTCGCCGATCGCGCGTGCCTGGCCGATGGTGGGCGCTCGTTCCGGGGCGCGCAGCCAGTAGTGGCCAACCTCACGCCCCTCGTCCGGGTTGGCGAGCGACCCCGCCTCCAACGCCTCCATCTCGTCGAAGGCGCGCTCCCACGGCAGCACGTCCAGTGCCTCCGGGGCCAGGCCCATGCATGTCGCGTCCGCCCCCCAGGGACGGCGGGGGTGTACCAACAGCAACTCGGGTGGCCAGGTCATCGTCGTGTCTCCTGGGTGTGCAGCGCCCACCCCGCCAGCTTGTACAGCAGCCGGGCGCCCACGATGGCATCCCACTCGTCCGGCCCCGGCGCCACCTCGCACAGGTCGAAGCCTACGATGCGACGCTTGGTTTCTGCGAGCACCCTCAGGAGGACCAGGGCGTCCTGCCAGGAAAGCCCACCTGGAACCGGGGCCCCGGTGTGAGGGCACAGGGCGGGGTCCAGTCCATCGATGTCGAAGGAGACCCACACCGTCTCGGGCAGGTGCTCCACCATGTGGTGCGCGAGGCGGCCCCAGGCAGAGCCGCCCGCGAGCAGCCACCCCACGTGGGTCTGGAGCCAGGTCGTGATGTGATCATCCTCGTTGGCCCTCTCCCATTCGCGCTCGCCCAGGTCGCGGACCCCCACCTGGACGATGGCCGCCACCTGCGGGATGCGGGTGGTGACGTTGTGGAAGACCGAGGCGTGGGACCAGGTGAACCCCTCGTAGGCAGGTCGCAGGTCGCAGTGTGCGTCCACCTGGAGGATGCCCAGCCCGGGATGTCGGTGTGCGGCTGCCTCGATGGCGCCGAAGGCCACGGAGTGGTCGCCCCCGAGGATGGCTGGGATGGCGCCGCGTGCGAAGAGCGATTCGGTGCGCTCGCGGACCCAGGCGTTCAGGCGCTCGGACACCGCGTCGACCCGACGGCGGGCGGCTGCGATCTCCGGGTCCTCTGCTTCTGTGGCCCCGATCACGCGGAGGGCATCCCGGCTGGCCTGCTCGTTCCACTCGACCACTTGGGGATCGATCGGCTCCATGGCGATGCCCTGCCTCCAGGGGGACCCGGTCTCGGAGTCGTGGAGGTCGACCTGCCCCGAGGCCTTTCGGATCGCGTCGGGGGCGGCACGGGTTCCGCGGCGGTAGCTGGCGGTGGCCTCGAAGGGAACCGGAACGACGACGACCGCAGCCTCCTCGACGGTGTGCGGCAGTCCGAACAGAGCGTCACAGTCCGCGGGCCCGTCGGGGTCGAAGGTCGCGTCTGGCAGTACCACCGTTCCCTCCTCGGCCGGACCCGGAGAGCAAGCTAACCAACCCCCGACCTCCAGGTGGCTCTATCCCACGTGGAGGAACAGGTCGGCCAGGGCGGGTCGTGCGTGGCGCAGGGCTTCGAGGATCGCGCCGTGCAACGACAGGCGCTTCCATTTCGGCATCACCCTGCCCAGGTCGGTCGGGGTGAGCGGACCGCCGTGGGTCGCGTTCGTCCCCAGTCGGGCGAGTGTCGCGGAGAGCAGGTGGAGGCCCAGGCCGCACGGGACCCCGCCGACAACCTGGAACTGCTTGGACATCAGATCGGAGCGGAGTATCAGGTGCAGGTAGTCGACGGCGTGGGGGTCCAGCGGAGGGAGTGGCGCGGAGAGCCCGTCCAGGGCGCGTGCGGCTGCTTGCGCAACCTCTCGCGCGAGGTCGCCGCCGTACGCGGCGTCCGGCTGTTGGTCTCCGGCCAAGCGGTCGAGGGTCGTCGCCAGCATCCGGAGCAGGGCCTCCATCGCACTTCGGTAGCAGCTGGAGTCGGGCGTTGGCGGCTTCCTGTTCACCAGGTCATGAAGCAGGAAGCGCAGGTGGGCCACCGCCGCTTCGGGAGCGGATCGCTGGCGATCGAGTTGGGGGAGGAGCACCGCCTCCAGGGCCATCCAGTCGTCGACCGAGACCGCCGCCGTGGGCAGGATCACCACCTGGTCGGGCACGAACTGCCTCCGCGGGTGAAACGCTGGCAGTGCCAGCACGGCGTCCACTTGCTCAGCGATGGGCTGACCGTCCAAGAAGCTGCGGTGGAACCCGCCACAGTCCGCTCGTGCCACCACCACCAGGCCGCGCGTGTCCTCCACCACGTGGAAGGGGTACTCCCGGCAGAAGGCAGGCTTTGCCTCGGCCCCGAACAGGGCGTGCACGGCACACAGGTTGTCGTCCCGCAGAAATACGCAATGCTCGTCCCGCTTGGTGAGGAAAAAGGCCTCTCCACCCTTCGGGTCGGTTCGGCGCTCGTGCCAGGGTGCTTCGGCGGCCGGGGCCCAGTGGGACTCGATGTCGCGGGACTGCAGCCCGCTGATGATCTCCGGTTCCACCGGGCCGAAATCGAAGCCCCGGCAGCAGTCGCCGCTGGAGCAGCACGACCACCGCGACCCGTCGGGGAAACGCACCGTGGCGGAAGAGGTCGTCATGGAAGCGAAACATACCGCGTGTGGCAGCCCCGGGCGGGCGATAGGTTGATGGAGGATTTCGGGGGCCGAATGGACCGCGACACGGCGTTGGCATTGTTGGAGAGCCACCATCGATTCCCGGGTTTCTTCGACTTCCGCGTCGTCGTGCCGTCCACCGACAAGGAGTTGACCGTGTCCGCGATGGTTGCGGGGGCGGGTCCCGGAGCCCGGGTGGAGGACGTGACCGAGCGGGTCTCCAAGAAGGGCAACTACCTGGCGCTTCGGGTGCGGATCCACCTGGATTCGGCGGGGCGAGTGCTCGATGTGTACGAGGTACTCAACTCCCTCGAGCACGTCCTGACGGCGATGTAGGGCCCGTGTCGATTCAACTGCGGCGGTTCTGTGGTGCGCGCGCCTGGTCCAGCTTCCGCCTGGCGAGAGGTGCTGCGTCTGCCACCCGTAGGGCCAGGTCGAGCTGGCCCTCGGCGCGGAGCAGGTTGTGCTCACCACGGCCGCCGTGGCGTGGGTCCCAGCCGAAGTAGGACTCCTCCAGGGCGTCCCGCGCGAACCGGGCGGCCAACTCCAGGCAGATGCGCTCGATCCCGGGAACGATGGATGCCCATTCTTCTACGGTGGGGCCTCCATTTCCCGATCCAGCCGCGTACCCCCGGATCGCCGCCTCGAACAGGGTGAGATCGAAGCGGGCGGTCCGCGCATCCTCGCTGGCCGTGTTGCACCAGGATCGCAGGGCATCTCCCAACTCCGCGTCCAGGGTGCCCCATTGGAGGGTGTCCAGATCGATAAGCGCGACGGCCTCGCCGTCGAGGAACCGCACGTTCGAGATCTTCAGGTCCCCGTGGAGGACGTGGGTGGGGAGTTCGCGGGGACCGTCCCACCGGCGCCAGCACTCCAGGATCTGCCCCGAGACGTGCGCAACTGCACGGTGGAGACGGTGCTCCGGCCGGGCCTCCAATGCCGTGCGGAGGCGCGCCATTTGGGCGTCGGTGTTGTGGACGCTGGGCCGCACGGAGCGGAAATCCCAGGTGAAGTCGCGCAGGGCGGTGTGGAACCGGGCGACCAGCCGTCCCGCGGACCATGCCATCGCAGGGTCGCGAAGTCGGTGGACCGTATCGCGACCGACATGGGTGAGACACCGCCACACCCCTCCCGCGGGGTCGGTGTGCCAAAGGGCATTCTCCCGGGTTCGGAGGAGGCGGGGTGTCGGGATGCCCCTTTCGGCCAGGTGGACGGTGACCGCCTCGATGTCCTCGTGTACCTCGGGGATGAAGACGTCCGTGTTCAGTCGCTGGAGTACCGCGATGGGGTGACCGCCGACCTCCACCGTCCAGGACTGGTTGATGAGGCCGGCCTCCGCCCCGCCGATTGCAGGCGGTGCAGGCCAAGGCCAGGCGTCGAGAACGGTGATCGGGTCGGTCGACATGGTCGGCATGCTAACCGCTGTGCTACATCTCCCTTCTTCGATGGGAGGCTCCGATGGGGCGCGTGGATGACTACCTCGACTTGGTGGAGGATCCGTCGGGCGAGGGACTGGTGCTGGGCGATCCGGCCGACGAGGCGCTGATCGCGCTCCTGGTCCAGGTGGCTTTCTCCGATGGTGTGGTCGACGATCGGGAGCTTTCCTTCATGGAGAAGGTGCTTCCTGGACGGGACCCGGAAGAGCTGCGGGAATGGATCCAACTGCAGGGGTCGACCGATCTGGACCTGGAGGCACTGGGCGAGGCGCTGCCCACCCTGGAGGAGCGATGGGCCGGTCTTCGGTTCGCGGCGCGGATGGCCTTCAAGGACGGGGTGCTGGCCGAACAGGAGCGCGACCTGCTCGCACGCCTGTCCGTCGCGCTGGAGTTGCCCCGGAACGCCCACGAGCGGGTCCTGGGTGAGATGGAGGGTCGGGTCAAGGTGGCGGTCACCGCCGAGCGGTTGTCCCAGGCGCTCGCGTCCAACCAGTGGAAGGCGGTGCAGCATGGATCCGGTGAGTTGCGCAGCACCTTGAACGCGTTGGTGCCGGAGGGCACCGTGATCCTCGGACGCATCGGCCTGGACAACGTCGAGGTCCTCGGATTCACTGACCAGGGAATCGTGGGGCGCTTCCAGGAGGGCGAGGCCTTCATTCCCTGGGAGGACGTGGTGACCTACAACCGCGTGCCAGACCTGGGTGCGGCCATCCGGATCCACACCGAGTCGGGCCGTCGCTGGACCCTGGTAGACCATCGGTTGAATGGGCTGGGGCCGTTCTTCGACAAGCTCTTCGCCACCCCGGACCAACGACCACGCGGCCCTGGGCCGAAGGTGCTCCGGGTGCGTGGAGAGGAATGAGCGTCGCCTTCTTCGACCTGGACCGGACCCTCGTCGACGTCAACTCCGCTCGACTGTGGATCCGGTACGAATGGGAGCATGGGAACCTCTCGTCCCGCCAGGTGGTGCGGGCCACGTGGTGGCTGTTCAAGTACTCCCTCGGATTCGGGAGGGACATGCTGGATGCCTACCGGGAGGCCGTCGCCACCCTCGAGGGAAGGGAGGAGGCCGATTTGGCGAGGCAAACCCGAGACTGGTTCGACGACCAGGTGCGCGGGCACCTCCGGCCCGGCGCCCGCGCCGCCCTCGCCCATCACCGGGAGGCGGGCGACCTGCTGGTTGTGGCCACGTCCTCTTCCACCTATGCGGCTGGCGCCGCCAGGGATGCCTTTGGCCTCGACGAGACCATCTGCACCGCGTTCGAGGTGGTGGAGGGTCGCTTCACCGGCGCCATCGGTGCCTCGGCCTATGGCGATGACAAGGCCGACCGGGTTCGCGAGTGGGCGGCTGATCGCGGCGTCGACCTCGACGAATGCACCTTCTACACGGACTCGATGTCCGATCTGGCGCTCCTCGAGATCATGGGGAACCCCGTCGTGGTGAACCCGGATCGGCGACTCGCGAGGCTTGCAGGGGAGCGGGGCTGGGCGATCGTGGACTGGGGATTGGCCGGGAGCCCGTAGCGCAGGGGAACGGACCGCTGTTCCAGCGGCCCGCTAGTCTTCTTCCGTCTCCAACCTCTTGACGATCGCCTGGAGATCATCGAAGGACAGCGACACGGTGCTGTTGCACTTTGGGCACCGCCCCGAGACCAGCCAGTCGAACTGGGTATTCGCATCCTCGCCGGGATCTCGGGGCGCCATGGCGGTGTAGTCGAACTCAGCGCCGCAGGTCGGACAGGTCACGCTCGAGGATTCACCCATTGTCGCCTCGCTGTTGTGTAGCATCCTGCACTGTGGCGCCGGATGCAAACACTTGCTTACTTGGCTTCGATGTCGGGGATGCGACGGATGAAGTCCCCCGGCTCGACCTCGTTGGCCTCGAACCAGCCTCGATTCATCTCCAGCGCATACCTCGTGGGGTACAGGCTTTGGGTGGAGCGTGTATCCATGGACTTCATGTCGGTGATGCGGACGATCTCGCCGCTGGAATCCGAGAAAGCGATGTCCAGCGGGAAGGGGACGTTCTTCATCCAGAACGACCGCGGTGTCTCGTCCGGGTACATGAAGAGCATGCCGCGGTTCGACTTCAGGGAATCGCGATGCATCAGCCCCCGGGTGCGGAGCTCCGGCGTGGCCGCGACCTCGACCCGGATCGCATGATCCCCCACATCGATGGTGGCGACGGGAAAGGTGCTTCGGCACCCGGCGAGGAGGATCAGCGCGGTAAAAAAGATGTCGGTCTTCACAGAAGCGTCCCCTGCGGGGGCTCCGCGATGCCCAGGTGTTCCTTTCCGCGCGGGGTGACGACCCTGCCCCGCGGCGTTCGGTGCAGGAAACCCTGCTGGATGAGGTACGGCTCGTAGGTCTCCTCGATGGTGTCGGGGGACTCCCCGATGGCGGCAGCCAGGGTGTCCAGCCCCACCGGACCGCCGGAGAACTTCACGGCAATGGTGTGCAGGATGCGGCGGTCCATCTTGTCCAGGCCCATTTCGTCGACCTCCAGCCGCTGCAGGGCGATTCGAGTGATCTCGGCGTCGATCGTTCCGTCGCCCTCCACCTGGGCGAAGTCCCGCACTCTCCGGAGCAGGCGGTTTACGATGCGTGGCGTGCCGCGTGCGCGACGGGCCAGCTCCCGGCGGCCCTCTGGAGTGACGACGATGTCGAGACGCTCGGCGGAGCGGCGGAGGATCTGCTCCAACTCCTCTGGGCTGTAGAAATCGAAGGTGCAGTGGATGCCGAAGCGGCTCCGCAACGGGGCGGTGAGCAGCCCGGAGCGGGTTGTCGCTCCCACCAGGGTGAAGCGGCACAGGGGTAGCTTCACCGATTGAGCCCCCGGGCCGGACCCGATCACCACGTCGATCTCGAAGTCCTCGAGCGCTGGATAGAGCACCTCCTCCACCGCGCGGTTCAAGCGGTGGATCTCGTCGATGAACAACACATCGTGGTCTTCGAGACTGGTGAGGATCGCCGCCAGGTCGCCTCCGCGCTCGATGGTGGGACCAGACGCCGTGCGGGTACGTACCCCCATCTCTTCGGACATGACGTAGGCGAGGGAGGTCTTGCCCAGGCCGGGGGGACCCGCGAGCAGCGTGTGGTCGAGTGGCTCGTCGCGCTCCAGCGCCGCACGGATGTAGACGCGCAGGTTCTCGACGATGCGCAGCTGCCCCACGAACTCGGACAGGTCGCGTGGGCGGAGCGCCGGGTCGGCGCGTTCGAGGCCGTGTGGGTCGATGAAGCGGGTCATGGGTCAGTTCCCGTACAGGATCTTGAGCGCGGCGCGCAACCGGTCGGCGACCGGAGCGTCTCGGCCCACACCTGCCTCGGCGAGCCCCTTGCTGGCGCGGGCGATCTCGAACCTGCTGTATCCCAGCCGTTGCAGCGCCAGGACCAGGGTGTCCGGCCCGGCTGAAACCGGCTCGCGAGATCCGGGATGGGGAAAGCTCAAGGGCATCTTGCCCTTCAACTCCAGCACGAGCCGCTGTGCGGTCCGCTTCCCCACCCCGGTGATCCGGGTGAGGGAGGCGATGTCGTCTTCTTCCACCGCCAGCGCGAGTTCGGGCACCGTGAACGCGTCCAGGGCGGCCAGGGCAACCCTCGGGCCCACCCCCGTCACGGTCATCAGCAGTTGGTACACGCTCCGCTCGGTGGCGTCGGAGAAGCCATACAAGGTGATGGCGTCCTCCCGGACATAGGTGGCCACGTGCACCTCGACCTCGTCCTCCTGGAACCAGGCGTCCATCCCCCGATTCGTGGCGAACACTTCATACCCGACCCCGTTGACGTCCAGGACGCACCATTTGTCGTTCCGGAACAGCGGTCGTCCCCGCAACAAGGCGATCATCGCGTACCTCCGGCCAGGGGAAATCGTGCGTGGGAGCAGTGGGTGATCGCGATGGCCAGGGCGTCGGTGACGTCGGCCGGGCCTTTCACGGTCGTTCCGAGCAGCATCTGAACCATGTTTGCCACCGCCTTCTTGTCGGCACGGCCGTGGGCGCCTACACTTTTCTTCACGGTCATCGGGTTGTACTCGAAGGGGACGTACCCACACTGCCGGGCCGCCAGCAGGGCCACGCCTCGCGCATGACCCAGTCGCAGGGCGCTCTCCGAGGACCGATGACGGAAGATCGCTTCGATCGCCACTGCGTCGGGCTCGTGGGCTCGGAGGGCCTCGAGCAGGCCGTCGTGGATGGCGACGAGCCGGTCCGAGAGCGGAAGACCAGCACTGGTGCGGATGAAACCGCTGTCGACATAATGAAGGCGGCCGCGGCGCTGCTCGATGATGCCGAAACCAGTGACGCTGGAGCCTGGGTCGATGCCAAAGACGACCATGGGGGGAAGTGGAGGCGGGGGTTTCAGGTGGGGGAAGGGCGTTAGTCTAGCGCATCATGGCGCCCGTTCCATCCGGTCTGATCCCGCAGCGACGGCTCGTACGGGCCTTCTCTCGCGAGGGAGAGGGGGTGCATACGGGGGCGGTGGCACGGGTGACGGTTGCCCCCGCTCCCTTCGGGACGGGGATCACCTTTCGCGCCGGGCATCAGCTTCCGGCGCGGATCGAGCACGTAACTGGCTCCGAAGGGGCAACCGCATTGGGACTCGGTCCAGCGCGCGTGGTCACCGTGGAGCACCTGCTCGGCGCTCTGTACGGCGCGGGCATCACCGATGCCTGGGTGACGGTGCGGGGACCGGAATTGCCGATCCTCGATGGGTCAGCGCGGCCCTGGGCGGACGGCATCGCCGCGGTCGGCACCGAGACCGGGCCGCCCGCAGCAGTGATCGCGATCCTCGAGGTGGTGCGGGTGGAGGAGGGGGCGACCTGGGCAGAGCTGCGGCCGTGCGCCCGCTGCGAGGTCGCCGTGGAGGTGGACTATGACGATCCCATGCTCCCGCGCGGCGCCATCGAGGTGGCGCTGGAAGGCGAGCGGTTCCGGGAGGAGGTGGCGTGGGCGCGGACCTTTGTGCTGGAGCGTGACATCCTCCGGCTGCGGGACCTCGGACGAGGGCGGGGGGCGACGCCGGAGAACACGGTGGTATGGGGGTCGAAGGGCCCATCCGCTCCCTTGAGGGCCGCGGATGAGCCGGTACGGCACAAGCTCCTCGACGCGGTGGGCGATCTCGCGCTCCTCGGCGCACCGCTGCGCGGTCGGATGGTGGTCCACCGAGGGAGCCACGCGCTCCACCACCACCTCCTGCGGACCCTGCGGGAGCGGAAGGAGGCCTGGACACTGGTGGAGCCCTGAGAGGTCGCGGGAGGAGGCCCAGCGCTTTGCGCCACGGTCTCCTATCGGGGCTTGATCGCTACCGCCGTCCAGACGCGGTTCAGCGGACCCCACACCGGGTGCGCCCGGCACGCCTGCTCGACCTCGAGTAGCTGGGCCAGGTCCATGTCCTCCGGCGCGCTCTGCTCCAGCGGCCCTTCCGGGACGTAGTGGGTCGCCACGAGCCGTTCCACCTGCAGCCCGGCGTCTTCGAGCTCGGCTCGCAGCTCCGCCCGGTCGTACGTGCGGACCCAGCGATCGCCTGGGATGTCTACCACCCGCTCCGTTCCGACGATGGGGGACAGAGCCGTGGGTGCCGCATCCGCGCTGGAGGCCCATCCATAGCGGGCTTCCAGGGATACGAGGAGCGCACCGCCGGGACGGAGCCGCTCCACAATCTCGTGGAGGACGGGCTTGGTGTCCGGCACGTAGCAGAGAACCTCGCAGGCGATCACCACGTCCAGGTCGAATACGGGGGGAAGCCTGTGAATCGCGCTCCAGTGCAGGTCGAGGCGTCCCGGTCGCCCTGCGGCGCGCCAGGCGCACCGCTGTAGGCTGTGCAGGTCGCCGTCCACCCCCCACACCGTCGCACCCCGGTCCAGGAGGGGAAGCACGAAACGACCGATACCGCATCCGACGTCGAGCACGCGTCGGCCGCTCAGCCAGGGCCGCCACCAGTGCAGGTACAGGTCTCGAGCGGCCCGCTTGAGGGGGTACGCCGGCGACTCCGGGTCGAGGTAGTCCATCCACTCGGGCCATTCCTCCCAGGCGGTTCGGGCGGCTTCCAGGTAGGCGTTTGCGGGGGCACCCGTTCCGAGCACTGCTCGGTCCTCGCAGGGCAGCAGGAAGGGGACCTCGAACAAGGGTTCCAGTGCCGCCGCAGCATAGGGCGGTTCGCCTTCCAGGGAGACCGGACGCCCATCGGGGAATGTGGCGCGAGAGAGGCTCATCTGCACCGCCCGTCCACGTTCTGCTAACCTGGGCGCCGTTCTGGAGGTGACATGATGACCAGATCCCTGTTCGTGCTGTTCGTGACCGCGCCCCTGGTGGGCTGCCTTCCTTCCGGTGACTGTGGCGAGGCAGATTGCGCTGCCTTCTGCGCCCAGGCCGCCGCTGCCCCCGCCGCCGCGACGACGGAGCAGCCAGCCGCGGCCGCGCAACCAGCCGGTACCGCGAAGCTCTCTGTCTTCGAGGCGGATATCGTCGCGCCGATCCTTGAGGACGTTCGCGGTGGCGTGCGCGCCTTCGATGGGGAGGGCATTGGCATCTGTAGGGGCAAGCGCACCTGCGACGAGTACCTCGGCAACGACGTCGGTGAGCTTCCCCCGGGAGACTACGTGGTGAAGGCCGAGCTGCGCGTACCGAATACCGGCGAGGGGCATGCCTGGAGCATCGACTTCGCCACTGAATGCGAGACGGTGAGGACGACCGAGCGCGGCGAGTCCCGGTCCTCCAGCCAGAACAGCCGCAACTACGAGGTCCGCTACGCCGGCGAGCAGCGTGGCTACCGGCTGCTGCCGTTGCAGACCATTACCAGTCCGTCCAATGGTGGTGCCCGAAACTGCAAGTACACCATCACCGCGGCCCATCCCGACGGCGACAAGGTGTACACGGGCTCCTGGGCCACCCCCGACGCGGGGTGATCACTCTGGCGGGCCGACGATGATGGTCCCCTGGTGCGGCTCGGTGAGGGCGTAGGACACGCCCCATACCGTGCCGGCTGCCACCGCGGCCCCAGCCAGGCCCACGACTCCCCAGGTGATCCACTTCGGGGTGCGGGGCCCGGTTTCGGTGCTCAGGAAGGGTGCCTCGCGCGGGACCACCAGCGTGCGCGCCAGCAACTGGTTGTTCCCCACGTCCAGGGGAGCGGGGAGGGGTGCGCGGTTCGTCGGGTCGAAGGTCCCGTCCTGACGCACTCCGCTCAGCACTGTCGTGATGGCTGCCACGGCCTCGTCCGCGGCACTGCCTCTGTACGCCACCTCCACCGGGCGGCTGAAGCCATCGGTGCGTGGGCTGTAGAGTTGCAGCACCAGTTGGTCGCCCAGGGTCCCCGCCAACAGGATCAGGTCGATGGAGAGGTAATCGCCGAGGGTGCGGTACAGGCTGCTCACCTGGCGCGACCGCGCGAACCGGGAATCAGCCGAATAGCCGAGGCTGGGCTCGCCGAGGCGGAGCGATACCCGCTTGGTGTCGGCCTCGGGGACCTCCACCGTCTCGAAGGCGAAGAAGCCGTTGGGGCTTCGGGCATGGAGGAAGTTCTCTCCGGGCACCACATCATCGATGGTGATGGGAACGGCCCCCCGCTCGATCCCGTTGAGCCAGATCAGGGTGTCGGCCTCGTCTGCCTCGACGGTCAGGGTCGAGGCCAGCGCGGTGCGCTCTCGTCGCACCACCTCGTGCCGTTCCACGATGTGTGGGGGGAACTCCGCCGTGTTTGGTGTTCTGAACGGGTTGAGGGAGACCGCGTTCTGGAACGCCTCCCGTGCCTCCCGGCCCTCTCCCAGGAGCAGATGGGTGGCGCCGACGTACACCCAGGCCTCCCACAGGTCACGGGTGGAGGTCGAGGTCGCCATGGCCAGACGCAGGATGCGCGCGGCGTCCTGCAGGAGCGGTAGTGCCTGTTCGGGCTGAGCCTGGTTGTAGTACTGCTTGCCGTCGTCCAGCAACTCCCGGCCAGGGCCGAGGAAGGCGTCTTGCAGGATGAGACTCTCCCGACCCGCCAGCGCAGGCTCGAGGTCGGCGAGGGTGAGCGCCGTGAAGAAGTGGCTGTCCTCGATTGTGCGGACGAGGGCTTCCGATGCTCGGCGCTGCTCGTCCGGCGTGAGCTGTGACTGATGGATGCCCACCACGGCGAGGGTCGGCAGCCGCTCCGCGTGCGCGACGCCAGCGCTCGTCAGGATGCAGAGGAGGAAGAAACGGAGCATGTTGACGGCTTGTATAGCACCGAGGAGCACCGTTGGTCCGAATCGCCCTGTTCGTGCTGCTGGTGTGGTCACCGGTGTCGCTGGCCGCATCCGAGGTGGAGGCGCTGCTCTGGGCCGTCCACGAGCGATACATCGACATCCTCCTCTCCCTTGGGATGCCGAGCCTCGCAGACGCGACCTACCGGGAGCGGCTGGCCCGCACCCCCGATGCGGATTCGCACTACCTCCTGGGGAGGGCGGTGCTCACCGCGGAGGAGGCGCGGGTGCTCTACCACGAGGCCTTGAAGCTGAATCCCGACCATGCCCGGTCCATGATGGGGATGGGCGCGGTGCACCGGGCATCGGGCCAATACGACGACGCCATCATCGCCTACCGCGACGCGCTCGGCATCGATCCGCGGCTCAGTGAGGCCTGGGCCGGTCTGGGGGCGGCGCTCTTGTCGCTGGGACGGGTGGAGGAGGCGCTCCAAGCGGCGCGCGAGGGGATGGCAAACGTGCCTGGGGAAGCCGATTCCTACCTGGCGGTTTCGGTGCTCGCCCCGTCCGAGGCCGAGGATGTGTTGCGGAAGGCAGTGAAGCACATCCCGGACGATCCTCGGGTTCATGCCGCCTTGGCCGAAGTGCTCTTGGAGGCTGGTAACGGGCGGGGAGCGCGCAAGGAGGCGACGGCTGCGCTCGACATCGATCCCGGTCGTGGCGATGCCAGGCTGTCCCTGATGTTCGCCGAATCGATGGCCCAGGGCTGGTTGGATGCCGAGGGGTACCGCGGCATGGTGGAGGCTCGCGGGCTGGAGGAGGTGGCACCCCTCCCCGCGCGGGAGAGATACGATGCCCTGGTGGCGTCCTACCCGCGTTCCCCCCTGCCCTGGATGGGCAGGGCACGTTCGCGCGCGAGCCAGGGCGATGTCGCCGGCGCCATGGAGGACCTGGGGGCCGCATTGGAGCGGGACCCCGCGAACATCGAGGCCATGGCGGCGATGGGCCTGGTGCTGCTGGAGTTGGGGCGGGCCTCCGAAGCCCGGCCCCCCCTGAAGCGGTCCGCTACCGAACGTCCACACGATGCCTCCCTCGCGGTGGCAGCCGCCATGGCGGCCGAGGCATCCGGCGACCGGGTGACCGCCCTGCAGGAGTTGGAGAACGCCGGCACCCACTTCCCGTGGGACGCCCGCGTGGCGCTCACCCGGGCGAAGATCCTCGCGGACGCAGGTCGTTCCGAGGATGCCTACCTGGTGTTGAGGGATGCGGTGGAGCGCCTTCCCGGCGACGACCGGCTGGTGCTGTCGCTCGCCGCGGCGGCCAAGGACCTCGGCCGCAACGAGGAGGCGGCGATCCTCATGGACGAGCTTGCCCGGCGCACCCGCAACGCGGCGTTTTCGGACCTGGCCCGGAAGCTCCGCGCCACCGCCCCTCCGACCCCGGAGTAGGACCACTCTGCCTTGTGCCCTCCATCGCTGCAAGGTAGGTGCATTGGGGTTTCGTGGCGATGAGCGCCGCAAGGAGCACGCCGATGGCCGGCCACAGCAAATGGGCGAACATCAAGCGGCGCAAGGGCGCGCAGGACATCAAGCGGGGGAAGGTGTTCGGCAAGCTGATCCGGGAGATCACGGTCGCCGCGCGCATGGGCGACCCCGACCCCGAGATGAACCCTCGCTTGCGGTTGGCTGTCGACAAGGCGAAGGCCAACTCGATGCCCAAGGACAACATCGAGCGGGCCATCGCCAAGGCCAGTGGAGAGGGCGGCGGCGAGAGCTACGACCAGATCACCTACGAGGGGTATGGTCCCGGCGGGGTGGCCATCCTGGTGCAGTGCCTCACCGACAACCGGAACCGCACTGCGTCCGAGATCCGCCACGCCTTCTCCAAGGAAGGCGGGAACATGGGGCAGGCGGGCTCGGTCGCCTACCTGTTCCAGCGCAAAGGCCTGTTCAACCTGCCCAAGGAGGACCTCGACGAGGAGACCGTGCTGATGGCCGCCCTGGAGGGCAGTGGGGAGGACGTGTCCGAAGAGGAGGACGAGTGGCAGGTCACCGCCGCTTTCGAGGACTACTTCTCCTGCATGAAGGCGCTCGAAGAGTTGGGCGTAGAGGTGGCATCAGATGTGACCCAGATCCCGGACAATGAGGTGGCGATCTCGGGAGAAGACGCCCGCAAGCTCGTCAAGCTGTTGGATAGGCTCGAAGACCTGGACGATGTCCAGGAGACCTGGACCAACGCAGACATAAACGAGGCAGACCTCGAAGACTAGCGTTCAGCTCTCGCGGGTTCAGAGCGGTCGGGCGCGCACCGTGGCCTGCTCGCCGGGGTCCACGGTGATCTTCTCGCTGTGCGAGATGCCCAGGTCGGGGTTCTCGACCCGGATGGTGTACGTCCCGGACGGCAACTCGTGCCCTGCGAGGGGGGCCGTCTTCTCGATCCGGACGCCGTCGACGTATACCCATGCCCAGCCTCCCCCGATCAATGCGACTGCCAGGGTGCCGGTTTCAGCCGCTACCGGGGCGGGCGTGGGCGTGGGTGGTGCCACCGGGATCGGTCGCGAGGGAATGCGCTGCACGGGTGCCGGCTCGGGCTCGGGCTCGGGCTCGACGTACTGCATGGTCTTTCGGAGTGTGTGGCGCTGTCCGGCCTCGATGGTCACCGTCTCCAGCACCGTCTCGTACCCTTCCTTCTCCAGTCGGATCACATGGGGGCCCGGCGCCATGTCCTCCAAGGCGAGCGTCCCAGTCTCGCCATAGTCGATGCCGTCGACTCGCACGTTGGTGGCGGGGAGGACCAGGATGTCCAGGGCACCGGCCGTGGGAGCGACCTCCTCCACAGGTGCGTCCCGCTTCGCCACCCAGAGGAGCCCGCCCACCGCGAGCCCGAGCACCGGGATGAGGAGCAGCGCCACGCCGCCCAGGATGAGGGGACCCCAGCTCTGCGCGAACTCGGAGGCGCGGGACAGGCTGGAGCTGGTCTGACCTTCCCACCCCTCGGCGTATTCCGGAGCCTGCTCGCGCAGCTTCGCGGCGACCTCGCTCCCGTGCTCGAGCCTTCGCCTCTCTTCGCCGATCTCGTCGGCGAAGAGGTCCTGCATGCTCCGGGCGAGGTCGGCACGGAGTTGGTCGGCGGTCTGCGGGAACAGGTAGTCCTGGAGGGCCTGACCCATCTCGCCGGCGCTCTGGTACCGGTCCTCCGGCAGCCGTGCGAGCGCCTTCATCACGATGCGGTCCAGCGCCTCGGGTACCCGGGCATTCACGTATGAAGGCGGCGCTACCTCGCAGGTCTTGATGCGTTCGAGGGTGGTGAACTCGCTGCCGGTCTTGAACAGCCGACGGCCGGTCAGCATCTCGTGGAGGATGATGCCCAGTGAGAACAGGTCGGAGCGGGCGTCCATGCTGCGCCCGCTCGCCTGCTCCGGGCTCATGTACTCGTATTTCCCCTTGAGCACGCCGCCAACGGTGTCGAGGGAGCTGAACTGCGCCTTGGCGATGCCGAAGTCGGCGACCTTCACGTCGCCTTCGTAGGCCACCAGGAGGTTGGAGGGGGACACGTCCCGGTGGACGATCCCATAGGGGCGGCCTTGGAGGTCGGTCTTGCGATGGGCAAATTCCAGCCCCTTGCACGCCTCGGACGCCACGTAGATGGCGTACTCGATGGGAAGGAACCGCCGCTTTCGGGCGAGTTGGCGGAGGATGCTGCGGACGTCCTTGCCGTCCAGGCACTCCATCGCCATGAACCAGTCGTCGCCGATCCTCCCGAAGTCGTACAGATGGACGATGTTCGCGTGCTGCAGCGCCACTGAGACCTTGGCTTCGTCGATGAACATGTCGACGAACTCCTGGTCCTCGCCCAGGTGCGGCAAGATGCGCTTGATGACCAGCAGGTTCTCGAAGCCGCCGTGGGAGTAGGTCTTGGCCTTGAAGACCTCGGCCATGCCCCCGGTGGAGATCTTGTCCACCAGGTAGTACTTGCCGAACGCTTGGGGCTGAAACGCCACTTCCTATCTGCTTCCGTCTTGCCGGGGGTGGTGTGCTCAACGGGGGCGCAATGCTACCACGCAGAATCGAGAATGCCAGTATCCTCCTCGATCGGTCCTTGAACCCGCTGCGCCCAGTAGTCTTCCAGGTCCTCGCAGGTCCACTCCTCGCGGATGGCGCGGAGATCTCCGAGGTCGCGGCATACGGCGCGGTCCTCGCGGGAGTCCTCCCCAGCCTGGGCTTGCCGACACGCCTTGACCTCCTCGGCGGTCACCTCGTACCCACACTCCCTGGCATAGGAGGCCATACGCCCGCAGATCCGCTGACAGGCGTTCTGGCACCCACCGACCAGGACGAGGAGGCCCCCGAGGGCAAGCGCCCACCTCATTGCAGCAGCCCCAACACGTCCCGCATGTCGTAGCGTCCGGGAGGCTTGCCCCGAATCCACCGCACCGCACGGAGCGCACCCTCGGCGAAGGTGGTCCTGGAGGTGGCGGTGTGTCCGATCAGGACTCGGTCGCCTCGCCCGGCGAACCAAACCTGGTGCTCGCCCACCACGTCTCCCATGCGCACGGCGTGGACGCCGATGTCACCCGTCTCCCGCGGTCCGGTGCGCCCCGCTCGACCGAAGACGGCTCGGTTTTCCAGGTCGGTCCCGTGCGCTCGCGCCGCTGCACGAGCCAGGGCCAGCGCGGTGCCCGAGGGCGCATCAATCTTGTTGCGATGGTGCGTTTCCACGACCTCGACATCGTAGTCCGGCAGGGCCTCTGCGGTGCGCCGGACCAGGTCCAGCAGCAGGGTCACCCCCGTTGAGAAGTTGGGCGCGGACAGGACGGGCGCGACTTCGGAACGCGCCAGCAGTCGGTTGGTTTCCTCCTGCCCCAGCCCGGTGGTGCCGGTCACCAGCGCGCCGCTCCCCAGGTGGGGGAGCGCCTCCATCAGCCCCTCCGGTGTGGAGAAGTCCACCACGACCTCGGCGCGGGCGAAGCAGCCCTCTGCGACGGGTGCGAGAACGACCCCCGCGTCAGAGGTCCCGGCCACCCGCCCGGCGTCCTCGCCAGGGATATCGGTGGCCACCGCCGCCACCAGGTCGAGGTCGTGGGCTGCCATGGCTTCGGCCACCACCAAGCGGCCCACGCGACCGGTGGCCCCGAGCACGGCGAGGCGGATCGGAGCGCTCAACCCGTCAGCCCCAAGGCCTCGAGGATGGGAGCGGGAGACGGACCTTCATAGGGTGCCAGGGGGAGGCGCACCGCGGTGGAGCACAGCCCCAGCTCGGCGAGGACGGCCTTGCACGGCGTTGGGTTGGTGTCGGAGAACAGGAAGGTGATCAGGTCCCACAGAGCGCGGAGCCCGACCGCCGCCTCCTCCACCCGGCCAGCCGTGTGGTGTGTGTAGACCGCCACCGTCTGCGCGGGAGCCACGTTCGACACCACGGAGATCACCCCACGGCCTCCCGCAGCGAGGAGCTGTAGGAACGTGAAGTCGTCACCGGACAGGACGGGCGTTTGGGTACGACGCAACAGATCGCCCCCAAAATGCAAATCACCGGTGGCCTCCTTCACCGCCACCACGCCATCCACATCGGCCAACTCGGCGAGGAGCGATGGGGAGAGCCGCTGCCCCGTGCGGCCCGGCACGTGGTACAGCACCAGCGGCAGTCCCACCCCGGCGGCCTGTGCGACATGCGCTCGGAGTCCGGCCGGGTTGGGCTTGTTGTAGTAGGGGAACACCATCAGGCCGGCGTCTACCCCGAGGCCGGCCGCTTCTTCCAGGTTTGCCAGGGTGGTCCGGGTGCAGTTGGTGCCCACCCCCGCGGTGACGGGGATCTTCCCCCCGGCCAGGCTGACGGTGGTGCGGACGATCGCTCGCCACTCGTCTCGTTCCAGGGTGGGCGTCTCGCCGGTGGTCCCACAGGCCACGAGCCCATGGATGCCTGCGGCGATTTGGCGCTCCGCGAGCCGGGTGTAGGCGTCGAGGTCTACGGTGCCGTCCGCGGCGAAAGGTGTGACCAGCGCGGTGTGGACTCCCTTCATCTTCAGCTCCGCCATGGTTCAGAATCGGATCCGGGTGACGACCTGGCCGCCGAACACGATGCCGCTGATGCCCAGGTTCTCGAAGTTCGTGTAGTAGCCTCCCGGGAAGAAGACCCCCACCGTCCCCTGCAACTCCAGGTGCTCGAGCCCCTCGAAGGACACCGAGGCATCGATCTCGCTCCCGTAGAACTTGCGATCGGAGTACTCGTCGGTCTGTGGGACGCGGGCGGTGCGTGCGATCACACCCAGTGCTTCCACCCTCCAGTCGTCGCCGAAGTGGCGTGAGAGCTTCGGCATGAGGAGCAGGGCGTTGGAGACCGTGGGCCCGGTGACGGTGAACGAGTAGTCGCGCCCCTCGTTCTGGGACGTGGGGATACTCGAGACGAGCGTGGGTAGCGGCTGTTCGAAGAGGATGATGCCGAGGTTGTAGTCGCGGTCGAAGGTGAACGTCTTCAACTTGTTGTCGTTCAGGTTCCCATCACCGGTGGCCATGCCGAGCGTCAGCCCCAGGTCCACCGCATCGGTGAGGAGCCGGCCCTCCACGATCCCGCCCCCGGCAGTGATCTGGACGTCATTCAGCCCGGTGTCGAGGTCCCCGGAACCAAAGTGGGCCACCGCCTCCAGGTGAAACTCGAGCCGACCGAGCTCGGCATCGATGGCGGCATCTGCGGTGAACAGGTTCAGGCCTTGTCCAGCGCCTTCTGGGTCGTCGGAATGGCGGAACTGGAGGTTGAGCCCCGCCACCACCTGCTCGGTGCGCCAGGCGGCCATGCCGTTGTAGGACATGGTGTTGTCCGTCTGGTTCACGAACGACTCGGCCGTCACGTCGACGGCGACCGAGGCATACACATCCCCGAAGAGACCTTCCCACTGGACGCGGTCTGCGGTGTCGCCGTACTCTCCGTTGAGCCCCAGCCCATCATTCTGCCACACGCCCGACCCCCAATGGAGCGGCATGCGACCGAGCCGAAATCGGTGCTGGCCCAGGTGGACCTCGCCCCAGGCCCGCCACAGGGTGATGTCCTGCAGCACCGAGTCGTGGTCCTGCTCGGTTGGCACCGGCGCGGTGACGTTGTCGATGAAGGCGATGGGGACGTTGTCCGCGGCCGTCGGATCGAAGTACGACCGGGCCTCGCTGCCCCACACGAGGTTGTCGAGTCCGCGTAGCTCGGCGAAAACCCCCACCTCGTCGTTGATGAGGAACCGGGGCCTCAGCCAGAACCGGTGCTCCGCCCAAGCCGATGTGCCCTCGTACCCCGAGAGGTCGCGGTCGATGGACAGGCTGTGGTAGAGGCGGCCCCGCGCCCGATAGTAGCCTTCGAAGTCCACCTCGGCGGCTTGGGCACGCGGGATGGCGAGGAGCATCGAGGCCACGAGGAACAGGCGAACCGGAAGCTTGGTGTTCAACTCGGCGTCCCGCCAGGATAGGAAGTGGCGGACCTAGCACGCTGGGAAGGGATCGCAAGGAGGGTGCGCCCGTACTGGACAGCGCGGCTGTGGTGTTGGATGCTGCTATGGGCAGAACCTACGAGGACATGGTGAGCGGAGACCACCTCGACCCCACGTCGGCTTCCGAGGACCCCCTCGTCGGGAAGCTTCTCGATCGATACCGGATCCTCGGTCTGATCGCTCGCGGCGGTATGGGGCGGGTCTACCGCGCCCATCAGGAGAACCTGGAGCGGGTCGTCGCGCTGAAAACCCTCGACGCACAGGCTGGCGGCGACGAGGACGAATTCCGGCAGCGCTTCTCCCTCGAGGCATCCCTCTGCGCCAAGCTCAGTCACCCCAACACCGTCCGCATCTTCGACTACGGGACCACCGACGAGGGTGTCTGCTACATCGCCATGGAGTTCCTCGAGGGGCGGTCACTACACCAGGTCATCAAGGAGGAGGCGCCCTTCGAGCCTCTCCGCGCCATCCGCCTCGTGAAGCAGATCTGCGGCTCTCTCGCCGAGGCCCACGATCAGCAGATCGTGCACCGGGACCTCAAGCCGGGGAACATCATCCTGACCTGTCACGGGGAGGAGGGCGAGTTCCCGAAGGTGTTGGACTTCGGGCTCGTCAAGGCGCTGAACCAGGAGACGGAGGTCACCCAGGCTGGGGCGCTGCTCGGGTCGCCCATGTACATGTCCCCCGAGCAGGTGCAGAACGAGCCCGTCGACCCACGCACCGACGTCTACTCGTTGGGGGTGATCCTGTTCATCATGCTCACCGGGGAACCCCCCTTCGGTCGTTCCAACGCGATGACCATGCTCATGTCCCACCTGACGGCCGAGGTGCCCCGGTTCGCGGAGGTGGCGCCCGACGTCACGCTGCCGGACTGCCTGGAATGGGTGGTCCGGGTGTGCATGCGCAAGGCGAAGGAGGACCGCTTCGCCAGCATGCGTGAGTTGGCCCGCGCGCTGAAGGCCTGCGAGATGGAGCTGTCCGGGGAGGTCGAAGAACCCCTCCAGCTAGAACTCGACGACGGCTACGTGGTGTTGCCGGAGTGGATGGACGACCCGAGCGTCACCGGGATGTTGGTCTCGAGTGCGGCTTTCGGTCCTGCTCGACCCTCTGGGTCAGCGCTGGGTCCGTCCGAACCCCCGACGCTGGTCGAGGCCGGCTCCCCTCCAGGGACCTCGCAGGCGACGCCGATTCCCGGCGAACCGGGCAGCGGGCCGCAGCGGCGCCCGGCGTCCCCCCTCGTCGTGGTACTCCTCGTGTTCCTCGGCATTCTGGTCGTCGGGGGGATGGTCTCGGTGTCCACCATGCTCGCGGTCCGATCCGCCAGCGGGCCGGATCGGGACGTCCCGGAGCCCGAGGATGTGGTACCGATGGTGGTCGAGCCGGAGGCCCCCGTCGTACCTGCGCTGCGCGAGGTCCTGGTGCGAACCGTGCCCGAGGGGGCACAGGTGGAGCGAGAAGGGGTGTTTCTGGGAGATGCCCCGGTCACGGTGCGGGTGAAGGAGGGGACCCTGGTGACCCTGCGGGTGTCGGCCGTCGGGTATCAGCCCCGCGAGATCACCGTGGACGGCGGTCAGCCGGAGGTGCCGGTGTCGCTCCGCGAGACCCCGGAGCCGGCGTCCCGGCCCGCCCCGGTTGTCACTCCACCTCCAGAGCCGGCAGACGAAGCGGAGTCAACCGCCACGGAGAAACCGGCGGGCACATGGGGTTCGAGTACCGAAGTCCGGGATCCGTGGGCAGACCCCTGATGCGGTTCACACTCCTACTGCTCGCGTTGCTCGCCTCCGGCCCGTCCCTGGCGCAGGAGGAGCCACCGCCGAGTGCCGACGACGCGCGGGCGCGAGAGTTGTTCGAGAATGGGCGCGTCCTGCACGAGGAGGGGCGGTACGAGGACGCCATCGCCGCCTGGGAAGAGGGCTACCGGCTCAGCAAGCGCCCGCTGTTCCTCTTCAACATAGGCAATGCTCACGAGAAGCTCGGCGATCTCGGGCTCGCCATCGAGTACTTCAACCGTTACCGCGCCTTCGCTCCCGAGGAGGAGCGGGTGACCCTGGAGCGGAAGATCCGGGCCCTGGAGGAGCGGCTGGGGGACGTGCAGACCGAACCCGAACCCGAACCGGAGCCAGAACCGGTCGTGCCGGAGCCGCTCCCGACCCCCAAGCAACCGCGGGTGACCCCCACTGCCATCGCGGTGTACGGCGTGGGAATCGCGGGCCTTGGGCTTGGAACGACCTTTGGCCTGATGGCACTGCACGACGGTCGGCAGGCCGAAGATCACTGCGTCTCCACGGGTGGCGGGTTGGTGTGCGGCGTGGAGGCCGATGAATGGGTGGCGAAGGAGAAGCGGCACGCCCTTCTCGCGGATGCCGGATTCGGCATCGGCGCGGCCTGCATCATCGGCACCACCCTGGTCGTGCTGCTCGACGACCCCGGCCCGGTGCGGGTCGGCCCGCTGCCCCTCTCGGAGGGGGGCGGGGTGCTCCTCGGAGGATCGTTCCGATGAGGACCGGAGCCCTGCTCACCTGGTGGATCGCCCTTCCCGCGTGCTCTCTGACCACGCTCGACTACACCGAGTGCACCGGAAACGCGTTGTGTCGCGACGCCTTCGGCCTGGGCTCGGTCTGTGGACAGGAGGGGTTTTGCGAGGGGGCCGAGGCCAATCTCCGCTGCGACGAGACCACGCCCCCCGACCTCCTCACCCGCCCCGAGGACCACCCCGACGTCATCGTGTTCGGCAGCCTGGTGGACCGTGCCTTCGACGTACCGGTGGAACGCGCCTTCCAGCTTGCCGTGGTGCAGGTCAACCAGTCGGGCGGCTTGGAGCAGAGCGAGTTCGGTCTGGTGGCGTGCAACTACGAAGAGGACAGCGAGATCGACTCCTTCACCCAGGAGGAGGCAGCGCTGGACATCGCCGCCTACCTGGTGGACGTCCTCGGGGCGCCGCTGCTGCTGGGGCCGTCGACCTCGGGCCTCACGGGTGTGGTCTGGGAAGAGGTCAACACCAGCGGGGTGGTGGTGATCTCGCCGTCGGCGACCAGCCCGGCCCTTACCTACATCGATGGTTTGGAGAAGTCGGACGAGAACCCCGGGACCCTGTGGCGCACGGCACCTCCCGACTCCCTCCAGGGCCGTGCCATCGC
>JAFDJI010000425.1 GCA_019307545.1 Deltaproteobacteria bacterium
CTACCTCGACACGAACGGCGATGGCACGGTCTGCGACGATGTGGACGAGTGCAACGCCGGCACCGACGACTGCGACGTCCTGGCGGGGTGTATCAACGTCGTGGGCGGCTTCCTCTGTGGCGCCTGCCCCTCCGGCTACCAGGACTCCTACGGCGATGGCACGGCGTGCGAAGACGTCGACGAGTGCGCCCTGGGCACCGACAACTGCGACCCCGCGGTCACCTGCACCGATGTCGACGGCGGCTTCGAGTGCGGGCTTTGCCCCGAGGGGCACGAGGACACCTATGGGGACGGCTCGGTATGCATTGACGAGGACGAGTGCACGCTTGGGGAGGACGACTGCGATCCGTTGGCGCGGTGCATCAACCTCCCGGGGGGCTTCACCTGTGGCCCGTGCCCGCCGGGCTACGACAACCGGAACGGGGACGGGACCCTGTGCGAGTGGGGCTGCGGCAACGGCCTGCGTCGGCCCCTGGAGGGCTGCGACGACGGCAACCTCGACAACGGGGACGGGTGCAGCGACGAGTGCGTCATGGAGGGCACTGCCCTCACCATGTTCTCCGTTACGGGATCCAGGTACGGTGGCGCGCTGTTCCTGACCGTCACCGACACCGGGGTGGTCTACTTGGGCCAGCTCACCGGCGGTGGGACTCCGCTCCAGGTCAACTCGGTGGCTCCGGATGGCACGGTGACCGCAGACCTCTTTGAGCCCGACATCACCTCCAGCGGCAACGCGGTAGCGCTCGGGGAGGACCTCTATTTGGGAGGCTCCAGGAACGGGAACCCCTGGGGCACCTTCGTCCAGAAGTGGTCCCCGGCGGGCGGGCTTACCACGCTCTACTTCGAGGAGATCGCCTACTACTATGGGTTTGCCGCCGCCGACAGCGGTACCTTCTACCTGGGCCGCCCGGATGAGATCCGGACGGTCGAGACCGCTGCGACCAGCACCGTCTACCGGGAGTTCTTCGGAAACGACCTCACCTACGATCCGGTCGGGGAACGGTTGCTGGCGGTGGACCTGTACACCATCTACGCCGACAACGGCGTCGACGACTTCGAGCCCCTGTACAGCCTGCCCGGTTTCCCGGGCATCCCCGCCATCGACGACGAGGGCTACCTCTACGTGCCCTGCCGCCTCGTCGACCCCTGGGACCTTTTCGATCCGCAGCTCATCCCCTGCCCGGGTGGCTCGGTGTGGGTGATCGCGCCCGACGGGAGCGAGGCCGCGCCCTTCGTGGACGCCTTCGCGCTCGTCGAGCGGGTGGCCTGGGACCCGGCCGAGGACGAGCTGGTGATCCTCACCGAGCGCGACCCGGTCTACCTGGAGCCCCTGCTGTACCGGGTCCCCCTCGGCACTGGAGGTGCGAGATGACGAGCCGCATCCTCTGGTCGCTGGTTGGTGCGGTCCCGTTGCTCCTGGTCGCCGGTGGATGCCGCAAGGACGCCTGCGAGCGGGGCGAGGACCACTGCGATCTCCTCACCGAGTGCATCGCCACTCCGGATGGGTACGTGTGCAGCGCCTGTCCCAGCGGCTGGGAGGACGTGTTCGGGGACGGGACCCGGTGCTTGGACTTCGACCAGTGCGCCCTGGGGACGGACAACTGCGCGCCCGAGGTGACCTGTTCCAACGAAGCCGGGGGGTTCTCCTGCGGTGCCTGCCCCACGGGCTACCTCGACACCAACCAAGACGGCACGCTGTGCACCGATATCGACGAGTGCGCGGCCGGCACCGACGACTGCGACCTGCTGGCGGGCTGCGTCAACGTCATCGGCAGCTTCTTCTGCGGGACCTGCCCCGATGGCTACGAGGACATCCATGGCGACGGCACGCTGTGCACCGACCTCGACGAGTGTGTCCTGGAGATCGACAACTGCGACCCCGCGGTCACCTGTACCGATGTAGACGGCGGCTTCGAGTGCGGGCTCTGCCCCCAGGGCTACCAGGACCTGTACGGCGATGGCTCGATGTGCGCCGACGAGGACGAGTGCACGCTGGAACTGGACGACTGCGATCCCGTGGCGCAGTGCGTCAATACGCCGGGGGCCTTCTACTGCGGCCCGTGCCCGCCGGACTACCACGACCCCAACGGGGACGGGACCCTGTGCGAGCCGATCTGCTCCGACGACCTGCGCCAGCCCTTCGAGGGCTGCGACGACGGCAACCTGGACAACGGAGACGGGTGCAGCGACGAGTGCCTGGTGGAGGGCACCTCACTCGCGGTGTTCTCGGGTACCGGCGCGGGGCAGTACTACCCGATATTCCTGACCGTTTCCGACTCGGGGGTGGTCTACGTCGGGAAGTCCACCGGGGGTGGACCCATGCTGATCCACTCGGTGGCTCCGGATGGCACGCTGACCGAAGACATCTTCGCGACGGAAATCAGCTATGGCGCAGATGGGGTGGCCCTGGGGGAGGATCTCTACCTGGGCGGCTCTTCGCAGGGGTGGGGCACCGCTGTCCAGAAGTGGTCGCCGACCGGTGGCCTGACCACGCTGTACCACGAGGTGATCACCTACTACGGAGGGTTCGCCGCCGCCGACACCAGCACCTTCTACCTGGGCGACAACGACGAGATCCTGACGGTGACGGGCCCCGACAGCAGCACCGTCTACCGGACGTTCTATGGACAGCACATCACCTACGATCCTGTCGGAGACCGGCTGCTGGCGGTGAAGGCGGGGAACAACCTGTACGAGGACAACAAGGTCGACGACTTCGAGCCCCTGTACACCTTCTCGCTCGGTGAGCCCGGCATTCCCGCCATCGCCGGCGAGGGCTACCTCTACGTTCCCTGCCGCTACAACACGGGTCCGCCGTACGACCCCGAGTACAGCCCGTGCCCGGGCGGCTCGGTGTGGGTCATCGCCCCCGACGGGAGCGAGGCCGCACCCATCGTCGACGCCTTCGCGGAGGTGCACAGGGTGGCCTGGGACCCCGCCACCGACGAGCTCGTGCTCTACGCGAACGCCAACCTGTACCGCGTCCCCCTCGACCCCTGACCCAGTCACCCCTCCACTCCCACGAGTGGGTGGGACCGCGGGGATCCACTCCCGGTGGGGCAGATCCGTTCCGCCGACTGTTCCCGTCCACAGCGATGCGAAGCCGGGCGAAGGCGGAGACACTCCAACCCGACGGCCGCTTCGAGGCCAGGGCCCCCCGCGTTGCGCGCAGGCGCGACGCGAAGGGAACGCCGCAGGCGGCAAGGAGGGTGGAGCGTCTCAGCCGTTCAGCCCGGCGTCAGCAGCTACGCTGGTTGCAGCAACCCGTGGATGACGTTGAACGCGTGCGTCACCTGATGATGAGGCCGGATCCCGCGCTGCTGGTGGTAGCCGAGCAGGCCGTTCCACACCTCGGTGATGTCTTCTCTCAGCGCCGCGTAGTCGCGGCGGGCCACCATGTCCTGGAGCGGTTCCACCGGAGGCGGGACCGTCTCCTCGTAGCAGGCGATGATGCGGGCCACGGCGTCCGTCAGGGCCTGGAAGAGCTCGTCCTCGACCTCGTCGACCTCGACCTCCTCCGTCTCGACGACCTCCGGCTGCACCAGTACGAGGTCGTCGGTCGACAGGGACAGAGGGTCGTCGATGTCCTCTTCTTCCTCTTCGATCTGGAAGACCGGTGCGGTTCGAGGCACGACCGCATCGGCCGTCCTTACCGTGGCGCGCGGCGGCTCGGGGGTTTCCGCCGGAGGTGGGATCTCGCCCAGAGGGGCCACGTTGCGCTCGGCGAGGAACTGGACGACGTCCCCGCCGAGGACGCTCTCGTACTCCTCGAGGCTGAAGCCGCCCTTGATCTTGGTGGGGCCGCGCTCGTTGTCGGATTCGATCACCGTCACCCGGCCGCTGGCCGCGGAGTCGATCTCGATCTGGGGCGCGATGATCACGTCGACCTGCAGCTTGGCGCGGCCGACGATGATCCGTTCGGTGGCGGAGATCGCGCGGCAGCGGATCTCGCCATCCCCCAACTGCACCTCGGCTCCATGCAGGGTGCCACCGTCCACCATCCCGGCCACGCCGAGGACACCTCCAGCACGCAAGGTGCCGCTGACCCGGCCCAGGTTCACATCCAGATCACCTCCGACGTCTATGTTGAGCTGGTCGAGGCCCAGATCCTGCTCCAAGACGACGTTACCCGGGTACCGCAAGGTAAGGGTGTCGCCCGAGGTGGTGAGCACGACGTCGGCAGGCAGGACGAACGTGTTTTCGGACATCGGAAACCTACCCCCAGGGTGGAGCGCGCGAAGCGATGCTACGGTGCCCGCGCGGGCCAAGTCAACGCAAGCGCGTCACGGGACAGAGGAGTCTCAGGCCTCCTTCAACACATCCTC
>JAFDJI010000426.1 GCA_019307545.1 Deltaproteobacteria bacterium
CTCCACATCATCCGCCCACGGCGCCGGCCCGCTGATCACGTCCTCCGATCTCCCAGTCACCGCGAGGGGGAGGGGAGTCAGCCCCTCTGCCTCCAACCCGCTGTCCAACAGCGCCTCGATCCGATCCACATTCGGCCGGAAGTCGCTCTTCACCCTCAGCCATCCTCCCGGACACAACAGCCGCGCCACATCCTCCAAGAACCACCGCGACACCAGCCGGTTCTTCTCGTGCCTCTCCTTCGGCCAGGGGTCCGGGTGGTTCAGGTACAGCCCAGAAAGCGCGCCGGGCTCGAACAGATCGTCCAGGTAGGCAGCGTGGTACCGGACCACCCGGGCGTTGGTCACCCCGACTCCCAACAGCTTCTTCGCGCAGAGCACCGTCCGCTTGTACCGCAACTCGACCCCGATCCAGCTCCACTCCGGGTGCCGCCGCGCCATCTCGGCGAGGAAGAACCCATTCCCGGGCCCGATCTCCACGTGCAGGGCGACATCGCGACCGAAATGCTCTCCCCACCGGCCACGCCACGGCCAGGCCTCCGAGGCCGGGATCAGGGGGAGGCCGAAGGTCCGGTGGGAGCGCACGAAGGGATTGATGTCCGCGCGGCGATAGTCCTCGGGGAGGCGGTCCTGGAAGCGCGGTCTCGCGCCGGCGTCAGGTTGGGGAGTTGGCCTTCCAGACGCTGCCATCCTCGTAGTTCTCCTTCTTCCACACCGGCACGCGCTTCTTGAGCTCGTCAATGGCGTATCGCGACGCCTCGTAGCACTCTGCGCGGTGCGGTGCGCTCACCGCGATCACCACCGACGCCTCGCCGACCGGCACCTCCCCTACCCGATGCACCATCGCCACCCGGCATTCCCAGCGCTCCCGCATCTCATCCGCGATCTGCGCCATCACCGGCACCGCCATCTCCGGGTAGGCGTCGTAGGAGAGGTGGGTGACGTGGTGACCTTCGAAGTGGTCGCGGGTGACCCCCACGAAGACCAGCACCGCCCCGAAGGACGGGTCTTCGACCGCGCCGCGGACCTCCGCGACGTCGAGGGGCCCCTCTCGGACCTCGAACATCAGCCACCTCCCAGCGGTGGAAGAAAGGCTATCTCGTCACCCTCCTCCATCCGGGTGTCCGGGGAGGCGTACTCCAGGTTGCGGGCGAAGGCGACCGGCAGCGTGCCGAGAGGGCCTGGGGGAAACAGCCGCAGGTACAACTCGCGCACCGTCTCCTCCTCGGTGACCTCCACCTGCTCCTTCTCACACCGCTTCCACTCGCGGAGCGCGGCGAAGTACCGGACGGTGACCATCGGCACGGTTTCTCCGGGTCGGAACGGGTTCCCGGTTTCGATATCCCACCGACCCGCTCGGCGGGTGCCCTTCCGGGGACGTTGCACCTCTTGTCGTGATTCTTTCTTGACCGCACCCGGGTGAACGTGACAAGGAAACCCCTTGTGGGGCACGTAAGGCCAAGGCGATGCGCGAAAGGCGAGTAGGCCGAAGCGCTGGGTTCCTCTGGATGGGGCTCCTCGCGCTGTCAGGCTGCCTGGAGTTCGGCCTCGACCCGGTCGACAGGGATGCGCCCCCGGCGTGGGTCCTGGTAACGGAGCATTTCGTCCAGACCCCCCTCCCGGGGGTGGACGTCCTGTTCGTGGTGGACGATACCGCTTCCATGGAGCGAGAGCAGGCGGCGCTGGCCGCCCGGCTCCCGGCGCTGACGGAGCTGCTCCTGGACATCGGGGTCCAGTGGCAGATCGGCGTGGTGTCGACCGACATGACCCGGGAGGACGCCGGTTGGCTGCGTGGGACGCCGTGGGTGCTCACCCCGGGCACCGAAGGGCTGGAGGCGGCGATCGGAGAGGTGCTCCAGGTCGGCACCGCCGGCTCCCCACCAGAGGCGGGATTCGCTGCGGCGGCTCGAGCGTTGGAGCTGTCCGAGCCGGGGGGCCCCAATGCGGGATTCCGTCGCCCCGAAGCCGCCCTGCACGTGATCTTCGTTTCCGACGCCGATGACCGGAGCGACGGGTGGCTCGGGTCCGATCCAGCCGGCGCCTTTCTGGACGTATTGGACTTCGAGACCGCGTCCGGCGTCTCCGCGACGGCTTCGGCCGTGACCGGGGACGAACACATCGGGTGCGCCAGCGAGTTCGGGACCGCCGCCGCCGCCCCCCGCTACCACGAGGTGACAAGGCAGTCCGGAGGAGCCCTGGTCTCCATCTGTGCCCTGGAGGTGGCGCCGCTGGTAGACGCCCTCAGCGAGGCGACCATCGCCTGGCCCACCACCTTCGAGCTGCAGGAGGCCCCGGTTGAAGAGACGATGCGGGTGACGGTCGATGGGGTGCGGATGAACGAGGGGTGGGGGGTGCTCTTCTCGCCGCCCCGCCTCATCTTCGATGCCCCTCCTGCCCCGGAAGCCCGCATCGACGCCAGCTACGTCGTGGAGGTGGGGCTGTGATACCCATCCTCCTGGCCCTGCCCCTCGCGCTCTTCCCGCTGGACAGCAACGACGGTGGTTTCCTTCCCGGCGGGACCACGGGACAGTGGGCTTGGGGGGTGGCCGTGTTCGGCCCGGGGGACCAGGGGCAGGTGTGGGGCACGAACCTGGACGGCTACTACCTGAACGACGCCGTAGACGTGCTGGAGATCCCGCTTCCCGACCTCTCCGGGGCTCAGGAGCCGGTGCTGGTGATGCGCCACTGGTACCGCACCCATGTGGGCGACAGCGGCACGTTGCAGGTCCACGACGGCGGTGGGTGGTTCCGCGCCGAGCCGGTCTACGGCTACCCGCATCCGGACGGGTTCAGCGGGGAGTCGGGTGGCTGGGTGGAGAGCGCACTGCACCTCGATGGCTACGGTCCGAACCCGCGGGTGCGGCTGGCGTTCGAGAGCGACGTCGCCTTCGCCCTCGACGGCTGGTACGTCAGCCATGTCGGCGTGTACGACGGGGATGCCACCCCGCCGCGGATCGCCCCCATCCTCATCCCCGGCGATACCCAGGACCCCGAGGGCCCCTACCTGGTGGTGCTGGCGGTGGAGGACGACCACGGGGTGGACACCGCACGGGTCGCGTACCGCCTGGGCGACGGACCGGAGGCCGAAGTCCCCTTGACGGATCTGGGAGACGGGACCTGGACCGCCGAACTCCCGGGGCAGCCGCCTGGCACCGTGGTGACCTGGTTCGCGGAGGCCTCTGATGGCGACCAGCCGGCGCGCTGGCCCCTGCTCGAAGCGTCGGTCTTCGAGGTGTACCTCGCCGCTCCAACCGACCTGCGGGGTCCCGAGGGGCGGGTCGTGGGGACGGAGGCACGCCTCGAGTGGAACCCTCCCGACAGCCCCCATCCGGTGGTCGGCTACCAGGTCACCGAAGCCGGCTTCGAGGCGGCGCCGGTGAACGTGGAAGGGCCGTCCGCGACCGTGCCGCTGCGGGTCGACGGAACCCACCGCTGGACGGTGCGGGCCGCATACGATCTGGACGGAGTGCGGTACCACGGCGAGCCCTCGGTGCCCCTCGACCTGCAGGTGGAGGTACCCTCTCTCGACCCCCTGGACCCGGCGTTCGGGTATCCAGGGGAGTACCTCTGGGTGGAGTTCACCGGGGATTCGCTGTACCTGGGCCAGGACGCGACCGAACTGCGGCTCGGTAGGGGCGTGGGGGTGGAGTCCCTGGAGGTGCTGGACGTCGGACGCGCGTTGGCACGGGTGACCATCAGCACCACCGCCAGCCCGGGGTTCCGAGACGCCCGAGTCACCTGTCCCCACGGTGTCTTCACCTTCCCGGAGGTCTTCGAGGTTCGCGACGGAGAGGGGGGCCCAGGGGTGGTTGAGGTGTCGCCGGGTTGGGTGGTCCAGGGCGCTACCACCCCGATCCGGGTGCGCGTGGGCACCCCCTTCGCGGGACCGGTCGTGGTGGACCCCGGACCGGACCTCCTGGTCACCTCGGAGGTGACGGTCGAGGGCCAAGAAGCGCGCTTCGAGGTCCTCGCCCTCGGGAGTGCCGGTCTCGGCGAGCGCACCCTGCTCCTCGACGACGGAGCGCGCCTGTGGGCCGCGCCCTTGGAGGTGCGGGAGTACGTGGTGCCACTGGAGCGCGGCTGTCGGACGGTCCCGGGCTCACCCCCATGGGTCGCGCTCCTCCTGGCGCTGGCCCTCGTGCGCCGGCGCCGGGGAAGCGCGGCACCGTGATCAGCACGCTGCTGGTCGGGATGGCCCTCGCTGCCGGCGGTGAGCGAGACGAACCGACCGCGGTCATAGAGGAGTTGGCGGACATCGAGGCCCACCCGGGGACCACGACCTGGGACCGCGCGGTCACGTTCCACCTGCTGGTCGCCTACGACCA
>JAFDJI010000427.1 GCA_019307545.1 Deltaproteobacteria bacterium
AACACGCCGTCCCGGCCCTCCACCGCCGCGGGCAGGGTCTCGGGCTTCAGGATGTCCGCCTCGACCAGGGACACCCCGAGCCCCTCGAGGGGGCCTGTCTTCTTCGGATCGCCGAGATCCCGTACCGACGCGCGGACGTCGTACCCCTCCTCGAGCAGCAGGCGGACCAGGTTGTTGCCCAGGTGGCCGTTGGCACCTGTCACCAGCACGCTCTTCATTGGACCTCCCTTGACGCGATGGTACCCGACCTTCGCCGGAGGGTCCGGCCCCGGAGTCACTTCGCCGGCACATCGGCGGAGAAGTGCTCGGAAAACACCTCGCTCCATCGCATGCGGCCGGTGAGTTGCATCAGGGCGAACAGGGTGACGATCCCGAGGACCGTCAGGGTCAGTCCGGTGTATCCCTCCCAGAAATGGGCCAGCGAGAAGCCCACCAGGTACAGCAACTGCGCCAGCCCGGCCTCGACGAAGGCGAACCGGGGGCCGACCACCAGCCGCAGGTAGGTCACCACCAGCGCGACGCTCACCACGCTGGAGAGCGCGAAGGCCGCCTCGACCGGCAGGTGGTCCGCGGAGTAGGCAAAGAGCAGGTGGAAGGAGAAGAAGGCCGCGGCGAGGAACAGGTGGTTGACCGGATGGACCTCGATGCGCCGCAGCAGGCCGAACACGTAGATCCACAGCATGAACAGGCCGAGCGAGATCGGCGCCGAGAAGCTCAGCGAGGACGCGAGCGGCCCGGGCTGCACCCGCTCGGGCATCACCATCCCCATGCCGTGACCCGCCACCAGCCGTCGGAAGGTCCAGGCCAACTCCCAACCACCCCCGACGCGCTCCCGGGTGGAGGGGGACATGGTGAACGAGGGGTAGTCGATGTCCGCGAAGTCGGTGGTCATCACCAACTTGAACTGCTCCAGTTGTCCGACGCCGTGGTCCCGGTTCGGCCGGTAGGTCCACTGGGTCATGCCGCGGGACTTGTACCCGATGGAGAAGCGCACCAACTGGCCCGGGGTCACCTCGACGGGCACCTCCACCGCCCCGCCGCTGGGCTTGAACACGTCCGCCTGCTCCCGGCCGTCCACCGAGAAACGGAAGTCGTCGTACAGGCCATTGGCGACCGGGAACTCGAAGCGGATGCGCAGGGTCCCTGGATGGGGGTCGTCGTGGAGATAGCTCCAGGTGCCCGCGAAGTTCACGTCGTACAGCGGGAACCACATCAGCCCCTTTCGGCGCTGGTCCAGGTGCAGGTCGACGGCGATGTCGCTGCTGGCCAGATCGACGTCGGTCTGGCGGGTCTCGTAGGTGGTCTTCCTGCGGACCAGTGGCTGACCGGCCTCGTCGTACACGACCTTGCCGAACTCCCTGACCACCTCGTCCTGCTCGATGGGCACCTGCCACGCGAACTGCACCCCCGGGGCGACCTGCTCCTGTGGCTGCCCCCAGAGGTCGGCGACGGCCCCGTAGAGTGCCCCCTGCTGGGAGGACGTTCGAGCGCTGGTGAATCCGCCCAGCGCCACCCAGGCGACGGTGGCGCCCGCCAGGATTGCGACGAGGGCGAAGAGGCGAAGGATCTGGTTCATGGTCGGCTCCGCAGAGAGTGAAGATCTACGTTTCGTGAAACGGAATCTACTGGACGGAGAAAACCCCGACCTTCGTGCGCGGCGGCTGTGGGCGTTCGCGCCTCCATGCACGAACCAGCTGCAACGGCTGTGCCACGCTTCCCAGGTCAGTTCCTACGACGCGGGGGCAGGGACGCCGTCAGCGGATGTCGTGGTACCAGCGGGCCAACATCTCGGGTGGGACCCCCCACCGGTACAGGGCGGGGTAGCTCCACACCAGGGCGGTGTAGAACACCGGACGGGCGATGAACCGCCGCCCCGAGACGTGCACCCGCGCTCGGGCCAGGCCGATCCGGCCGCGCCGCCGGATCTCCCGCGAGAAGGCGTAGTCCTCCATGAGCGGGATGTCGGGGAAGCCCCCGAGCGCCTCGAACACCTCCCGGCGCACGAACAGGGCTTGGTCACCATAGGGATGGCGTGTGAGCCGCGAACGGAGGTCGGCGAGGTGGAGCAGGGGGCCGAACAGCCAGGGGGGGTCCTCCGCCACCGTCCAGGTGCGGAAGGCACCGGCGACGTTGGCCGGGTCGGCGAGGACCTGCTCCACGTGGGCCGCGGCGTCGACGGGAAGGGACACGTCGGCGTGAAGGAACAGCAGTACCTCGCCCAAGGCGACGTTGGCGCCGGCGTTGAGCTGGCGGGCACGCCCCCTCGGCGCGGAGAGGAGCCGGACAGCCGGGAACTGCTTCACGATCTCCCGGGTGCGGTCGGTGCTGCTCCCATCCACCACGACCACCTCGTCGATTCCCTGCATCGCGCCTAGCTCCCGGAGCCGGACCTCGATCCGACGCTCCTCGTCGAGCACCGGGATGACCACTGAGAGGCGAGGTTTGAGCAGGGGGACGCGGGTCGTCAGCACGCGGCGGGTATGGGGGGCCGCGTCGGGGAACTGGTCCAGGAAGGCCCGCAGGCGTCGCAGGTCCCTGGGTTCGTCGACATCGAAGAAGGGGGGCAGCATCCGCACCGTGAGCCCGCGCTCCTCCAACCGACGGCGGGTGGCGACCAGGGTGTTGGATTGGCTCCACGGCAGCTCACCGAGCAGGCCGGGCGGGCAGCGGCGGAGCCCCAGGAGGTAGTACCCGCCGTCGGGGGTGGGGCCGAGCACCGCGTCCGCCTCTTGGAGCGCGTCCCGCGCGGCATCGAGCTGCGTCTGCGGTAGCCCCGGGGAGTCGGCACCGATGGCGATGGCCCATGGGCCACTGCGCAGGGCTCGGGAGATCACCCGCTCCATTCGGGCACCCAGGTCGCCCTCGCCCTGCAGCCACACCTCGGTGTCGCCGTCAACTCCCAACGCTTCCGGATCCTCCGTCGTGGAGGCGATCACCGGGGTGGCCCAGGGCACACCGGTTACGGTGGCCCAGGTGTCCGCGAGGAAGGCGCGGGCGAGCGCCGCGGCCCCGTCCTGGCCCATGGCTGGGGCCAGGCGGGTCTTGACACCGCCGGGCACCGGCGGTTTGGCGAAGACGCAGATGTGTCCGGGTTCCGTCACTCACCGTCTCCAGCGCAGCACGGTCTCCAGCAGCCTCGCGGTGAAGGGGGTGAGCTTGGTGCGCTGCCACTGGCCTGCGACCCGCTTGAGTATCTCGGTTCGGGTGGGGTACGGAAGGATGGTGTCGTTGATGGCCCCCAGGCCGAGTCCGTTGGTGATCGCCAGCGAAAGGGGGGCGATGATCTCCCCGGCGTGGCGTCCCACCACCGTGGCGCCGAGGATGGCGCCGTTCTTCAGCGTGTGCACCCGCACATACCCCCGCGTTTCCCCCTCCAGCAGGGAACGGTCGTTGCGGTGGACCGCCTCGACGAAGGTGACCACGTCGTCGCGTTCGTCGGCCTCGGTGCGGGAGATGCCGACGTGGGCCACCTCGGGGTCGGTGAAGGTCGACCAGGGGATGGTGAGCGCGTCCGCCCTCTTCCGCCCGAAAAACAGGGCGTTCTGGACGACGATGCGCGACATGGCGTCGGCGGCGTGGGTGAACTTGTACCGGGAGCAGACGTCGCCCGACGCATAGATGCGTGGGTTGGTGGTGCGGAGGTAGGCGTCCACCGTCACCCCATGCCGGTCATAGGGCACCCCGGCCTTCTCCAGGCCGAGACCCTGCACGTTGGGGGCCCGCCCGACGGCGAGCAGGATCTCGTCGCCGCGAACCGAGGTCGCCCCGTCGGCGGTTTCGAGGTGGACCACCTTGTCCGCCCCCTCCACCGAGAAACGGGCCACCTTGGTGCTGGTGCGGATGTCGATCCCCTCCTCCCGGAAGACCTCGGTGAGGATGGCCGACGCCTCCGGCTCCTCGACGGCCAGGATCCGGTCGCTCAGGTCTACGAGGGTGACCTCACTGCCGAACCGGGCGAAGGACTGCGCCATCTCGCACCCGATGGGGCCAGCCCCGATGACGATCAGGCGCCCGGGAAGCTCGGTGAGGTCGAAGATGTCCTCGTTGGTGCGCACCCCAGCCTCTTCGAGGCCCGGGATGGGCGGCTGGACAGCCCTCGCCCCGGTGGCAATGCAGGCGCGGGCGAATCGGAGAGGGACCCCGTTCACCTCGACCGTGTCGGGGCCGGTGAACTTCGCTTCACCGAGGAACACGTCCACCCCGTCCTTCTTCAGGCGGTGGGCGGAGTCGGCGTCGGAGATCTCGGCCCGCTGGGTGCGCATCCGACGCATGGCGGCCCCGAAATCGACCTCGAACCCGTCCACCCGGACCCC
>JAFDJI010000428.1 GCA_019307545.1 Deltaproteobacteria bacterium
GTCTTGACCCTGTGCTTCGCCACCCCGGCCGCGGCCGCTCCCTTCCACGTATCCGCCGAGGGCGGCCTGGGCCTGGTGACCGGACAACCCGGCGCCGACCTGCGCCTCCGCGGTGCCTACGAAGACGACGTGCCCTACCTCGACGCCTCGCTGGGGGTCGGCCTCCGCGTCCCCGTGGCGACCACGAGCCTGGATCGGGTGTTCCCACTCATCGGCACGGGCAGCCTGGCCGGCGGTTTTCGCATCAACCTGAGCGACACCCTCCGCGTCGGGCCGGTGGGCTTTCTCGACATGGCGGTGATGCCCGGCGAGGAGCGGGACTGCGGCAATGGCTGCCGCCACCACAACTGGGTCGGCGGGGACACGATCGGCGTCTCGTTGGCGCCAGCCGTCGGTCTTGGCCTTTGGACCATGACCTCTGGGGGCGGCCGGTTCGACACCACCGTCGCCTGGCAACCGACGGCCATCTACGACATGTACGTGCCGTTCCTGCTGCGCCTCGAGGGCCGGTGGACCGCGCCGCAGGGCTGGCAGATCGGGGCCCGCGCGACGCGCTACCAGGCGGTGGTCACTGTGGGGACACGGTTGTAGCGGCCCACCAGGCCTATGGGGTGATCTCCAGCGTTCCGAAGGCGTCGCGGTGGAAGGAGTCGGCGCCGACGATGCCCACCCGGTAGGTCATCCCGCCGGTCAGACCCGTGACGGGGAGCTCGTTCGTGAAGTCCTTCAGGGCGTCGCCCGTCGTCTGGCCGAGGGTGGTGCTGCCCGCAGTGTCGTAGACGGTGATCTGCACGCCGGCGGTGAGGTCGGTCAGCTTCACGGTGGCAGTACTCCCGCTCGCGACGAAGGAGAAGAACCGGTCGTTGAACCCCACACCGATGTTTGTCGGCGTCGACAAAGCGATGTCCGTCCCGGTGGCGGCCGTCTGGCTCCCGGTCACGCCTTCGCGGATCTCCAGGTCGAAGGTGCGGGCCTCGGAGTCGCCGTTGAACACCTTGGCGCGCAGGTCGAGGGTGCCGGCGCCAGCGGCCAGGTTGAAGCTCGCGTACTGGTCGTTCGAGGCGTCGGGACTCACGCTGCCCTGCCCCACGTTCACGAAGCCGCTGTCGTAGTAGCCGGGCTGCAGGGTCAGCGCGCCGTCCGCGGTGGTCAGGTAGAACCCGTAGGCCTTGCCGCGCGGGGCGCTGACGCTCGCCTGGCCACTCCCGGAGCCGTGCACCACGAAAGTACGGGCCTGGCCGAGGGTGAGCGCGCTCGGGGTGGCCTCGGTGCCGAGGAACGGCTGGCTGCCCGCCCCCTCCGTGGCCACGATCTCGAAGGTGTAGGGCGTACCTCCGCCGGAGCCGTTTGCGGCCACGGCCACGTAGTACGCCATGCCCGTGGTCAGGGACGGGGTGTCACAGATGCCTTCGGAGATGTAGCCGCCGTTCCCGGAATCGCAGGTCATCAGCGCGCTGGAGAAGTCGGATGCGGTGTACAGGGACCAGGTCGGTGCCAGCGCGCCGTCGTACCCGTACAGGCTGATGGTGTGGACATCCGTGGTGGCCGGGGTGAGCGAGAAGAAGCTCGTGGAGCGCGCCAGGGCGCTCCCGGTGTGGCTCGTTCCGAGGGTCAGGGCCACGGGGCTCGCGGCCGTCCCCTCCCCGCCACAGCCCGACACCTGGACTTCCACGGCGACATTGCTCTCGGCGACGGCGATGTTGGCGCTTCCGCTGGGCTCGATGGCGTCGGAGGTACCGTTCTCGTCAGTGTCCTGGAACGCGGTCACGGTGAGGGTGCCGGCGTTGGCATCCAACTCGAAGACGACTGGTTGCCCCGCTGCACTCGCGCCGGTCTCGATGGCCGTGTCGGAGCCACCCTCGTACACCGCGAGCAGGAAGTTGAGGTCTCCGCCGGTGGTTGTCGGTGCGACCAGACAGTCCGGGTCGGCCTTTGGGGTGACCGAGAGGTCCACCTCGTCGCCATCGTCCCCCGGGTCGACCACGCCGCCACCGCCACCGAACAGGGCCAGCTCGGCGAAGGAAGCGTCGGCCGAAAGCGGGGTGGTGGTGTTCGAGGAGATGTCGTGCATGCCGCCCTCGAACGCGCCAGCGATGTTGGTGGCCAAGTAGTACACCTGCTCGCCGGACAAGCGGACCAGGGAGATGTTCAGGCCCTCGGCGACCACGTCGTGGTAGGACCCGTCCGCCTGGAGGACGGAGATCTGGTCCACCTCGGCCACCACGATGTGGGTCTCGGTCGCGAACAGGGCGTTGTTCGGCTCGCACCACCTCCCCCCGAAGGATGTCGGGTCGAAGCCCGTGTCGGAGAGCGTGGTGATGTTGCCATCGCCATCCACGCTGCAGACCCAGTAGCCGCCGTCTCCGGCCTCCGAGCAGCTCTGGGACAGCGCTAGCGCACCGCCCGACGGGGCCACGAGCGTCTCGCCGTTCAGCGGCGGGCTGCCGCCCCCCTCCGGAGCCAACCGGGAGCCGTCGGTGACGTCCATCACCCAGTCCATGGAGCAATCGTCGACCGCGACGGTCGTGGACGACAGCGCGAGGATGCTGGGCCCGTTGCAGCCTTCGACGGCGTAGCGCACGTCGGTGGCGATGTCGTGCACCAGGTAGGTCCCCGCATCGTCCTGCACGACCTCCATCGGCCCGCTGACTTGTTGGACGTAGGCGAAGCCGTTGCTCGATACGGTGCCGCTACCCCGCTCGTACACCGCGCCGCTCTGGAACCGGACCGTGTCGTCGCCGGGTCCCTCCCCGGTGACGCAGTCCCACTCGGTGTCGAGGAGCATCTCCTCCCCCTCCACCTCGCCCGGCTCGAAGAGCAGGCCCTCCAATCCCGAGCCCGCCTCGTACAGGACCACGACGCCGTCCTCGACCGGATACACCTGTTGGATCCACGGGGCGTCCGGCACCAGGGTGAAGGCACCGCCCGCAGTGAGCGCGTACAGGTTCTGGTCGCCCTTGTCGTAGTCGGTGTTCGGGTCGGTGAGCGCGAAGCCGACGACGTCGCCGAGGCCATCGAGATTGAAGCCAGCTCCAGCACAACCGGTCAAAACCGAAAGGGTGAGGACGAGGGACGAGCAGCGGTTCATGGGCATCTCCTTGGCGGTGGACGGTGCCAGAGCAGGGCCACGGGGCGCGCTCCACGAGCGTCCCCACGCGAAGAGGGTCCGTGTTCCTCTGCTCCAGCCGGCCAGAGAATTTCAATATACCAACATGTCTATTGATGCAAGCGCTCGGCGCCAGTATGTCGAGTCCCTCGGGCCCTGTCCGGTGCTGTTTTCGCCGTGCAAGTCGACTTCGTAGCGGAAAATGAAAATCACTTTCAGCAGAAGGGACCGTTGTGCGCTCCTACGGGGACGCGACTCCACATTCGGCATCGGCGTAGGATCGACCATGGCCTCGATCAGCGCCATCTCCGGCGATATCATCCGTCAACAGGTCGGCGAAGCAGGTGCCGTCGTCGGTATCGCAGGCTCCAGCATTGCACTGGTCGTCGAGGTCCGAGCAGTCCTTTTCGGTCCGCGAGCACAGCCCGGACGCGCAGGCGTCTCCCTGTGTGGAGGCGCCTACTGCAGTCCCGGGTCCACCGGCGCCGCCAGACGGACAGACGCCCCGGACCACGGGTGGGCTCACGGGGTGGTGGTCATTTGAACTCGAGGGCCTGGAGGCTCTTGGAGAGATCGTTCGCACTCTGGGGGCGCTTCTCCGGGTCCTTCTCGCCGCACTCCGACCCGTGGCATGATGCCGCCATGCGAATCCCCCTGTTCACTGCTGCCGTCGTCCTGATCACCAGTCTCGCCTGCGGTGGTGCCCCCGCCCCCGCCCCCGAGGACAAAGTCGAGGCGTCGGCCGAGCCGGCTGCGGTCGTCGTCACCATCCCCAATTTGCGGTTCGATGGTGTATACCGATCCGAGGGCGACGAGACGTCGAGATACCTGCGCCTGTACCCCGATGGGCATGTCTCCTCCGTGTCGAGCACGGCGACCTCTGAGCAGGTAGCGAACTGGCTGGGACGGGAACACGACGCCTCCTCCCAGGGCACGGCCACCCACGGGGACGGCAGGATCGCCTTCACGGCGACGGATGAAACCGGGGATGTGGAGTACTCGGGAACGATGGAGCCGGACGGGACCCTCGCCCTGCACTGGAAGAGCCACATCAACGACGCCGAGGGGGACATGGTCTACACCTTCGTGCCGGTCGAGCTGAAGGCGCCCTGACTCGAGGACGAGTAGCTCTGAAAGGACCCGGGGATCAACCCGACAACGCCACGCGAAGACCACCCGCGACGAACTCGCGCTCGTCTGGG
>JAFDJI010001014.1 GCA_019307545.1 Deltaproteobacteria bacterium
CGGTATTCAGCGACACGCCACCCCCCGCGCCCTGCTCCCCAATGGCGCCATTGCGGGTGATGAGGTTGTGGTGGATGGTGACGCCGGTGTTGTAGGCGAAGGGGCCGTCGCCGGTCGTCGGAAGGAGGGGGGTGCCGACCCGGATGCCGCCATGCAACGCGCCCGAGTTCTGGGTCACGAGGTTGTTGGAGATCTCGAGGTTGTGTGCGTAGCCGTTGACCATGATGCCGCCGCCGATGTCCGCGTTGAGGATGGTGAACCCATCGATGCGGGAGGCGGTGGCGTCGAAGGCGCCGTCCTGGGCGAGCACGAGAATGCCCGCTCCCTGCTCCGTCCCGAGCAACCCTTCCCCGAACAGGTTGGGCGCGGCGCCCTGACCGGGCAGCAGGTCCACCGCACCGGAGTCCACGAGGGACTGCACCTGCGCGAGCCACCCAGCCAGATCTTCTGTCGGACGCTTCACGGCGTTGATGACCGTGGCGCCTGCACCTGCACCCTGCAGTCGCACGGGCTTCCACAGGATGACCTGCTCTTCGTAGACGCCGGGCTCTACGAGGATCAGCGCACCGGCTGGGGCGGCGTCGATGGCGGCCTGGATGGAGCTTCCCGACGCGACCGTGATGGCGCTCTCGCTGCCGACGGTCACGGTGATGGTGTTGACCGACTGTTCGCCGGTGTCTCGGGTGATCACGAGCTGGTAGCTTCCATCGGCCATGCCGGCTGGAACGGTCGCCGTGATGGTGCCGTCCGTCCAGATGACGTTGGTCAGCGCGGTGCCGCCAAGGGTCACCGTGCCACCACTACCGAAGCCGTAGTCCCGCTCGAGGGTCGCCACGTTGTAGGGCGCGGGCGCCAGGGGACCCTGGTAGGCCGCATTCGGCACGGTGGTGAGCCCTTGGGAGGTCAGGGTGATCGTGCCCCCCGCTGCGACGAGCGCGCTGCCAGCAATGCTGTCGAGTGCGGGAATGCCATCGGGGAGGTCACAGTCCGCCGGGTTGTAGCCGGCCGCGAAGGCCGCCTGCGGCAGGACCGGGGTGTCCAGGTACGTGGTCGTGCCCGGCATGAACTGCATCGTGTAGCAGAGCGTGCCGTAGTTCGGGTTCCGATAGGAATCGAGCGCGGTGGTGTCTCCCGGATCGTTCAAGCAGACGCTGTACATGGCCGGCGCGTAGCCGCTGGGCATGGGCAGGTTTGCGCTGTAGGTCGATGCGGCGACGCCGCTGTACTTGCCGAAGCCGTCGGTGTAGGTCCGGTAGACCAGGTCCGGTAGACCTCGTGACCGTTCTGGTCGCGAATCGAGACCGGGATGTTCGCGGGCGACCACTTCTCTTGGAAGCCGGGTGAGGCGCGCCGGTACTCGAGGGCGATGTCGTCCGTGATCAGTCCGGTGTACTGAGCCGCCACCGGAGTGGGCGTGAACAGGTGGAAGTCCGCGGCGGACTGGCCCTGGTCGGGCAGGTGGACGGCCTTGCGGTCACACAGGGGCCGCTCGGTCCCGGCGAAGGGAGTGTAGGACTCCGCGTCGGGGAACAGGCTCAGCAGGTCCGGCACGAGGCGCAGGTCGCCGACACAGGGCGGCTGTGCGATGCCGGGCTCGGGGCTCATGGCGGCACCGACCATGGCCATGTCGGGCATGGCCGCGACCATGGCACCACCGGGCATCATCATCGCCACCGGGGCCATGCCGAAGATGTCGCCGAAGCCGACATTGAGGTCTTCTTCCTTGACCAGCGAGTAGCCGGGAGGGGGCTCGACCTCGACCACGTAGTTGCCGGGTGGGATGTCGTTGAAGGCGTAGCCACCATCGAACACGCCGGGTCGCACCTGGTTCCAGTTGCGCCAGCCGTCGTAGCAGCGGGTCTGCTCGTCCACGCCGAGCGTCTCGATCACATACTCGGAGGTGACGTCCTCACCGGGGCAGCCGGTCGGCAGGGAGTCGTCCCAACTGTCCGTGGTCACCTCCTGCACCAGGGTCAGCGCAGTGCCACCCTCGAAGTCGGTCGCGATCTCGCGGTACAGGCGGACCTTGACGCCGGGAATGCCCGGCTCCCAGGTGTCGCCCACCGTCAGCCGCGGGTCGTTCTCGCCGCGGGTCGAAGAGTAGAAGACGATGCCCGAGATCCCACCGTTCTCGCCCGGCAGATAGGGGACCTTGCCCCACTCCATGATGCTGGTCTGACCGGGGAAGTTCTGGAAGGCCTGGGTGAGGACCGGGCCGGTCTCGGTCCGGGGGCTGCCGTCCTGGAGGCTCAGCAGTCCCGGCTAGGGGCCGCTGCTGACATCACCGCCGCCGTCGACGGTGACGGTGACGCCCGTCGCCTTGAAGCGCGTGTAGTCGACCTCCGCCACCAGCCAGTTGAAGAACGGGAAGACCTGGTCGAAGGGCACGAAGCCCTCGAGGTCGGTCGGGAAGGACTGGTACATGGACCCGTCGCGGAAGCGAAGGTTCACCGCCTGTTCTGCCAGGGGTGCCTCGCCGTCGTCCAGGATGCCGTCCTCGTTGCTGTCGCGGAAGACGCTGTGCTCCACCCGGGTGAACCAGGCGTTCACCGGGACCGATCCGAGGTCCGCGCCGCTTCCGGTCA
>JAFDJI010000429.1 GCA_019307545.1 Deltaproteobacteria bacterium
CCGCTCCACCCGGATCGAGGGAGTCGTCCTGGAACACGGCGAGCCGGTGGAGTCCTGATCAGCGAAGATGCCGGCGCCACCTGGGTTGCATCCTCCGCCGGGCTCGATGCGGAGGCCGCGGTCTCCAACGTGGTCGTCGACCCGCTCCGACCGGGCGTCGCCTACGCCGGTTCTCCGATGACCGGGGTCTTCTACACCACCGACGGGGGCGCTACCTGGACCGTCCACGACACCGGGATGCGCAACCGGGGCGTCATTGCGCTGGCGCTCTCCGCGGACGGTGAGGTGCTGTACGCCGCCACCGAGGGAGCGGGGGTGTCCCGACTCGGCACGCCGCGGTAGCGTTCGCGGCGGCGCTCCGAGTCACTCCGTGGCCTCCCGACATCTCGGTGGCAGGCTTCCGCCCGTGATATCTAGTGCGCGGTAGGGAGCAATGCGGCACCAGAAAGAGACCGAGGAGATCTTCTACGAGCAGTGGCAGGCCCTGTACGACGGCAGCAGTCCCGAGACGCTGTACCTGCTGTACGAGGTCCTCAGCCCGCATGCGGACGTGATCGTCGCACAACTCCTCACCTGGATGGCCGAGCGGGCCGAGGGCATCTGCGCCACCCCCACCACTTCGACCAAGCAGGTCGCATGGCTGAAGGGTCTGTTCTCTCCACGCGCCGGCGAGTCCCTTCGCGCGTTCATCCGAGCCCAGATGCGGATCGGTCGTGCACATGCCCAGAACAACGTTCCGATGCGCATCTTCGACGAAGCCACCCGAATGCTCCGCACCGATCTGACCACCCGGCTCACCGAGGCGGAGCAGATCCCGAGGGCACAGCTTGGCGAGGCCCTCGCGCTCATGAACAACATCGTCGACCTCTCCACCTCGCTGATGTCGGAGAGCTTCTACACCGACACGGTGAGGGCGGGGAGTGAGCACCTCACCACCGAGGCCCTGCGCAACACCCTCGCCGTGGTGCTCGCCGGTGGGCGCGGCCAGCGGCTCGGGCACCTGACGGAGCGTCGCGCCAAGCCAGCCATCCCCTTCGGGGGCATGTTCCGGGTCATCGACTTCCCACTCTCCAACTGCATCAACTCGGGCATCCGAAGCGTGGGCGTGCTCAGCCAGTACGAGTCACACATCCTGATGCAGCATCTCCAGCGCGGGTGGAACTTCCTTCGGGCCGATCTCAACGAGTTCGTGGAGCTTTGGCCGGCGCAGCAGCAGGCCGGCTCGGACGCGTGGTATGCGGGCACGGCCGACGCCGTGTACCAGAACCTCCGGCTCATCGAGGAGCAGGAGGCCGACCACATCCTCATCCTCGCCGGGGACCACGTGTACCGGCAGGACTACAGCAGGATGCTGCGCGAGCACCTCGACCGCGGCACGGTCGCCACCGTCGCCTGCATCGAGGTGCCCATCGAGCGGGCCTCGAGCTTCGGGGTCATGGAGGTCGACCACGAGGGCAACGTCACCCGGTTCCTGGAAAAACCCTCCGATCCGCCCGCCATGCCGGGCAGGCCGGACCTCGCCCTGGCGAGCATGGGGATCTACCTCTTCGAGGCGGATTTCCTCATCGAGGAGTTGGAGCGCGACGCCCTCGACCCCAGCTCATCCCACGATTTCGGCAAGGACATCCTCCCGCGGCTGGTGGAGGAGCACTCCCTGAAAGCGCACCGCTTCTCGAAGAGCTGTGTGGTCAACCCTGGGGTGGACGATCTCTACTGGCGGGACGTGGGGACGATCGACGCCTACTGGGAGGCGAACCTGGACCTGACCTCGGTGGTGCCGTCCCTCGACCTGTACGACGAACGCTGGCCGATCCGGACCTTCCACGAGAGTCGGCCCCCGGCGAAGTTCGTGTTCGACGAGACCTTCCGGCGGGGCATGGCGGTGGGGTCCCTCATCTCGGCGGGGTCCATCGTGTCGGGGTCCACGGTGCGTCGTTCCTTGCTGGGTATGGACGTGCGCGTGCACTCCTACTGCATCATCGAGGACTCCGTGATCATGGGGGAGACCGAGATCGGGCGCGGGTGCCGGCTGCGGCGGACGATCGTGGATACGCATTGCAGGCTTCCGCCCGGCCTCATCGTCGGAGAGGATCCGGAGTTGGATGCGCAGCGGTTCCACCGCACGCCGGGTGGCATCACCCTCGTCACCCGGCCGACGCTGGAGGCCCTGTGCGAAGCCGCCGAAGGCTCGGAGCGGCCTCGGTAGCACCGCCGATCAACGGGCTCGACCTCACCCGACGAGCAGACGCGCGGCCACCAGCCCCACCGTCACCAGTCCAACGCCCAGGCCCGTCACTGCGGTGAGGGCGCCGGATGCGCGGACCAGGCTTCGCCGCGTCGTGCCGGGGTCCAGCCGGGTGTCCCCTCCGGTCACGGAGGCCCAACCGCCCCACGTCAGCGCCACCACGGACAGCCCGGCAGCCGCCGCCAGACCCAGGAACGCCGCGGTTGGTTCGCCCGGACCCAGTGGAAGCAGTCCCGACGCCAGCACTGCCACCATCGTCGCGGTCAGCGCACCCAGGACCAGCGCCACTCCAGTGAGCATGTCCTTGCGGAACACCCGGCGCGCGCGGGAGCGGGAATCGGCCTCCAACTCACAGGCCGTGCACACCGGACCCTGCGCGTCGCGCAGCATCTCCAGGAGAGGTGCCTCGGTTCCACAGGCATGACATGCGACCCAGCCCCGGGGGGGGTGGGAGACCACTTCCAATCTGACAGCTTCCACGGATGTCCTCCTCGACCATGGAAGACGTGCGACACCCCTCTCGCATTCGGGTTCCCCGATGATCCGTCCGGAGCTATTCCCCGAGGTACCCGAGCGACTTGAGCGCCTCCAACTCGTCCATCCCCCCGCTCGCCTTGGTGCGCTCGATGGCTTGGGCGATGTCCGCGTCGTCCGGGAAGCGCTTCAGCCCCTTGTCGAGTAGCTCGACCGCGCCGGTGGCTTGTCCACCACCCTTGAGTTGGTCGGCGGTGGAGACGTAGTGGGTGCCCTTGATCTGGGTCCCTTCGAGGGCTGCGAGGCGCTCCAAGGTGGCCGTCGCCGCCGCGACGTCGCCGCCGCGGGCCTGTGCCTCGAGCAGGGTGAACTCCAGCCGCCAGCGGATCGCCGCATCCGAGGGGTTCGCCGTCAGCCCCTCGGCGGCCGCGGTGGCCGCCTGGTCGAAGGTGCCGGCCGTGAGGTGGCCCTCGGCGACCTTCAGTTGGCCGTCCGGGGTGGTGCCCCCGCAGGCCGAAACCAGCGCCAGGGTGAGCGCGAACGCGAGGCTACGAATCGGGGTGTGCATGGTCGAACTCCAATGTCTCGGGGACCCCACGCCGGGCTAACCGGTTCCCACCAGACCTCACCAGCCGGCGCCGATCGCGCGGTGGGCTTCACCCGGTCACGGACCTCGGTGCGGTCCCGGGTTATGGGCTCTGCCGGTCTCACCCCCGGAGGGTGTTTGCGCCGCTGGGTTCCCACTACCACCCTGCTCGTGCTCGCGGTGCTGTGGCCGGGGGAGGCGAGCGCCTACATCGGACCCGGCGCGGGGTTCGCGTTCGCCGGCTCCCTGCTCGTCCTGCTGGCGACCTTCGCGCTCGCCCTCGTCACGGTGCTCACCTGGCCGATCAACTTCGTGTGGCGGCTGATCCGCGTCGGAAACCCCTTCAAGCACGCCCAGGCGAAGCGCATCGTCGTGCTGGGGCTCGACGGGATGGACCCGGGCATCGCCACCCGCCTCATGCGCGAGGGCCGGCTGCCGAACTTCCAGAAGCTGGCCGATAAGGGCGTCTTTCGGCCCCTGGCCACCAGCACGCCCTCCATGTCGCCGGTCGCCTGGTCCACCTACACCACCGGCGTGGATGCGTCCCACCACCGCATCTACGATTTCCTCACCCGCGACCCGTGTTCCTACCAGCCAATGCTGTCGTCGACCGACATCATCCAGGCCAAGAAGGTGCTCAACATCGGGCCCTACGTCATTCCCCTGGAGCGGCCGCGGATCAAGCTGCTCCAGCGGAGCCAGGCCTTCTGGAAGCTACTCGGTCAGAAGCACATCTTCTCCATCATCCAGCGGGTGCCCATCACCTTCCCACCCGTCCCGTTCAACGGGCTGTTGCTCTCGGCGATGTGCACCCCGGACCTGCGAGGCAGCCAGGGCACGTTCTCGTTCTTCAGCACCGAGAGCGAGGAGGGAAAGGCGAAGTTCACCGGCGGCGAGCAGACCGTCCTGCGCCGCAACCCGAAGAAACCGGGCGTCGTGCGGTCGCGCATCGTCGGCCCCGACAACGGCATGCTGAAGAGTGGCGGGCGGATGACACGCCTACTCGGAGTGGATCACCCTGTCGTTCCGGGCCATGCCCGGGGTGAAGGTCTCCGGGATCGCGCGGTTCTACCTGAACTCGGTGGAGCCCGACGTCAACCTCTACATGACCCCGATCCACATCGACCCGAACAGCCCGGCGATGCCGATCAGCCACCCCTCGGTCTACGCGATCTACCTGGCCAAGCGGCAGGGTCCCTACGCCACCCTGGGGCTGGCCGAGGACACCTGGGCGCTCAACGAGCGGGTCATCGACGAAAAAGCCTTCTTCGACCAGGCGATGCTCTACTGCAAGGAGCGCGAGGAGATGTTCCTCGATGCCTTGCGTCACACCCGGCGGGGCTTCGTGACCACGGTCTTCGACACCACCGACCGCGTCCAGCACATGTTCTACCGCTACCTCGACCCCACCCACCCCGCGAACGAGGGCAAGGACACCGAGGAGCATGCCGACGCGATCGCAAAGGTGTACGTGGCGGCAGACGACCTGCTCGGACGCGTCTGGCACGAGATCGAGCGGCCCGACACGGTG
>JAFDJI010000430.1 GCA_019307545.1 Deltaproteobacteria bacterium
GCACACCTCGTCGTCGGCGAAGACGATCGTGGGCACATCGTCGCCGAAGCCGTCCTCGTCGTCGTCGAGGAAGCAGCTGATGGTGTCGAAGTCGTTGCAGTCCTGGTCGATCTCGTCGTCGGCGATCTCGCTGGCTCCTGGGTAGATGGACGCGTCGGAGTCGTCGCAGTCGCTCGCATCGTCCGCCTCGTACTGGGCGGTGTCGCAGGACCCGTCGTCGGCGAGGACGGGTAGCGATTTCCCATAGGTGTCTTGATCGCCGTCGGTCCAGCACATGATGGTGTCAGTGCCGTTGCAGTCCTGGTCGATGTCGTCACCCACGATCTCGTCGGCACCGGGATGGACGGTGGCCTCGCCGTCGTCGCAGTCGCCATCGCAGTTCGTGACCCCGTCTTCGTCGAGGTCTTCGCAGACGTACACCAAGACGTCGATCCGGCAGTTCCCCTCGGCCGCGCGCTCATCGATCAGGGTGAGCACCAACGCGTGGGAGCCGACGTCCAAGCTGGGGAGGGTGAGCCCCACGTCGCCGGTAGAGGAGGGGGAGCCGGTCCAGAGGGTCGTGAGCCCGTTGCTGACCAGCGAGGCCGATAGATCGGCGAACGGGGTCAGATCGTCGCTGGCGGTCGCGGCGAAGGAGATCGGGGTGCCGGACAGCCACTCGGATTCGTCGGCTGGAGCAGAGATGGTGCAGGTGGGCGGGAGGTTGGGCGTCGGGAACAGGGTCACCGCGTCCTGGGTGGTGTTCCCGGCGGTGTCCTCCACGATCACGGTGACCGCGTGGGTGACATCCGAAAGCACCAGCTCGAACCCAAGATCGCCCCCCGGGCAGGAGATCCCGTCAGCCTCGGTGGCGAGCGGGCCGTCCTCGCTGCTCTCCACCGTCACCCCGAGACGGTCGACCGGATCCTCGTCGGAGACAGCCAAGCACAGCTCGGTCACCCTACCGGGGGTGAATGGGGAGTTGTCGGCGGGCCGAACGATGGTCAACTCCGGAGCCCGGTCTTCCTCGCCCTCGTCCTCTCCGGTGCAGGCCAGCAGGAGGAGCGCGGCCACGGCCAAGATGCGGGACATGCGAACCTCACGGGTGATTCGTCCCCGCGAATCTAGCCTCAGCGTACCCCGATCCGCTCGACCGACGCCGTTCCGGGGCCGGGAAGCGGGGGTTTCAGTACCCGCCCGTGTAGCGCCAGGCGATCGCGTTGGCGTACACCAGACAACTGATTCCGACCACCACCAGCGGGATGGAGTAGTCCGAGGCGTCCAAGGCGCTGATGTTGTCCAGGCCGCTGAAGCCGGTTGCGGCGTAGTTGCTGTTCAGCGCGCCGCCATCCCACCCGAAGGACCAGTACAGGGAGAGCAGGCCGGCGCCCACGCACAGGCCACCGAGGATGAACAGCGCGAAGTGCGCCGGGAAGGTCTCGCTGACCCCGTTCGTCTCCCTATTCGCCATGACTGGTGCCTCCTTGGGGTCGGTCCTACCCAGGCAGTCTGGCACCGGCAAGGGGGCGCAACAACCCGAGGCGGTCTTGGAGCGGACCGGGTTGGCGGAGCGCTGGTGTACGCTTGGCAGCCCACATAGGAGGAGGGGCGGGGTGAGCAGGCCGCTGTTGCTGGGCCGCGGGGGCGATTGGCCATTCGCGGGGCACTTCCGTGGGAGGCTCGGTCGGGTTGCGTGGGCGGGCTGCGTGGCGGTCGGCGACGATCTGGCGGCCGCCTGGCGGGTATCGCGTGTCGTGGATGGCGCGTTGTGCCGCAAGGGACCGCCCACCGCCGATCGACGCCGGGCGCTGTCCATCATGTGGGCTCGGCTCGACGGTGTGGTTCGGGAGGTCCTGGGACCAGGGGGAGGGGACGATCTGGCTCTGCTGCTCACCGCGGAGGATGATGAGGGTGCCGCGGTCTCGGCGGTCGGAATCGGTGCGTTGTACGCCCTATTCGGTGGCCACGCCGAGCCGTGGGTGATCGCCCCACACCCCCTTCTGGGTCCGCCTGGCCTCCCGGCGCGCCGACCGGGGGCCATGACCGTGGACCACCTGCCGGACTGGGTGGTGGCGGTGGAGCACGGTCGCTCCGAGGACCTCGACCGGGTCGCCCTCGACGCGTTGTTGGGGCGCTGCGGGGTGACCCAATGAAGCCCTGGCTTCGGGGGGACCTGAGTGGGGTGGACCCACGCACCGAGATGCGGCTGCTCCGGGACGCGGTGCTCGCGGCTGCGCACCGCGGTGAGGACCTGTGCCCCTTCTGGGGGGCCCTCGCCCGGCTGGACCCGGTGGCTTGCGCCGAGCTTGCGGCCGGCCCGCGCGCGGTCCCCCATCGCGCGGCTGTAGAAGGTGCGCTGACCGTAGTCGAGGTCCTGGAAGAGGTGATAGCGCCCTCTGGGCTCTACTTCCGCCTCGCCGACCTCGCGGCGGACGCGGGACCGAGCATCCTGGAGACCGCGGCACGGCGCCATCCTTCCGCCGACTGGGTGGTCCGGCTCTCCAGGAAGTACGATCCCGTGCCGGGTCGGATCCACCTTTCGGTCCACGCGGGGGGCCCCCACTTCGCCGCTGCCTGCGCGGCTTGCGCCCGGGCGGGGTTGGTGGAGGGGCTCACCGCCGCTGGGGAGGAGACGGGGAGTCCTCACCCGGCGGTGTGCCTGTGTCGGATCCAGCGGATCGACGCCTGCGTGGAGGTGGCTGCCCGCACCCTGGACGCGCATCCCGCGGCGCCGGTGGTGCAGTGGTTGGCGGCGGTGTACGGACCCGAGATGGAGGAGTTGGTGAAGCGGATCACGGTCCGCCTGTCGAACCCGGCCGCCGTCGAGCGGGTGGCCAGGCTGGCGGCGCTGATGGGGTGCCAGGGGACCTGATCGGCGTCCTACGCTGCGCCGGGGTCGTCGGGCAACTCCTCCGTGAGCGCCTGTATCACAGCGTCGTGGGCCTCCGGGGACCAGAGCAGCCCGTTGTGGCCAAACCCGTGGAGCACCACCTCCCGCGCCCCGGGGATGGCCCCCCGCTGGGGTGGGAACACCTGGTGGTCGTAGCGGGCGCGGATGACCACGGTGGGCACGGGCTCGCGGCCTTCGGAGAGGCGCTGGACCCAGGGACCGCGCGGGTCCATGGCGGGGCGGAGCGGGCGGGGGACGAGGCGGTAGAAGCTGGTCCCGGCGTGGGGACCGCCCAGCGACACGAACCGCTCCACGTGCTTTGCGCCCCCGAAGGCCTTGAGCCAGGCACGGCAGGCGACGGCCCCCAGGGAGTGGCCCACCAGATCGACCTTACGCCTGTGGCCGAGATCGGCCACGCGTGCCGCGATCTCCTCCACGATCTCCTCCAGGTGGAGACGGGTGGAGGGATAGGCGACGCGCACCACCTGGGGGAAGCCCTCCTCCAGGAGGCGCCACGTGAGGGGCCGGAACATCTCGGGATGGCCGAGGAAGCCATGTACCAGGACCACCGGGCGTAGCTCGGGGCGGGGGTCGGGCGAGGGGAGCGCGCGCAGCCGTGCCAGGGGGAGGAGGCCGGTGCGCAGGGTGGACAACACCTCTCGGGCCACCACCCGGGTGCGATCCCAGATCGGGTGGGTGGCATCGGTCGGGGGAGGGACCAGGGAACGGGGAGGGGTCAATGGCGACCCGCGTCTTCGTTGCAGGTCTCGTCGGGTTCGTTACCGGTGTCGTTCAAGTCCACGTCCGCTTCAACTGGAGGGTATGGTGCAGCGCGCACTGACCGGTATCAAGCCCACTGGCAACGTCCATGTGGGCAACTACCTCGGGATGATCCGGCCCGCGTTGGAGCTGCAGGAGACCTACGAGGCGTACTATTTCATCGCGGACTACCACGCGATGACCACGGAGCACGACGGCCCCGCTGTGCGCCGGCATACCCTGGAGACTGCGGCGACCTGGCTCGCCTTGGGCCTCGATCCGGAGCGCACCCGGCTCTTCCGGCAGTCGGCGGTGCCCGAGGTGTGCGAACTGGCCTGGATCCTCGCCTGTCACACACCCTTGGGCCTTCTCGACCGGGGCCACGCGGTGAAGGCGGCTCGGGACGACGGACGGGAGGTCAACGCCGGGCTGCTCTATTACCCGGTGCTGATGGCGGCGGACATCCTGCTCTACGACAGCACCGTGGTTCCCGTGGGGCGCGACCAGAAACAGCATGTCGAGATGGCTCGCGACATTGCCCTCAAGGTGAACTTCTTGTGGGGAGAAGACACCCTCGTGGTGCCGGACGTCCTCATTCGCGACGAGGTCGCCGTCGTCCCCGGCCTCGACGGGCGCAAGATGTCCAAGAGCTATGGCAACGAGGTTG